>JBFHXL010000078.1:0-7633 GCA_041599035.1 Thiobacillus sp.
GTCGACAAGGCCAAGCAGGGCATTGTTTACATTGACGAAATCGACAAGATTTCGCGCAAGGCCGACAATCCCTCGATCACCCGCGACGTGTCGGGCGAGGGGGTGCAGCAGGCCCTGCTGAAGCTGATCGAGGGCACCACTGCCTCGGTTCCACCGCAGGGTGGGCGCAAGCATCCGAATCAGGAGTTTGTCCAGGTCGACACCAGCAACATCCTGTTCATCTGCGGTGGCGCATTCAGCGGGCTCGAAAAAGTGATCCGCGGCCGTACGGAAAAGGGCGGCATCGGGTTCGGCGCACAGGTCAAGAATGTCGACGACACCAAGCGTGACGCCGAGTTGCTGCATCAGGTCGAGCCTGAAGACCTGATCAAGTATGGCCTGATTCCGGAGTTTGTCGGGCGCTTGCCGGTGGTCGCCACCCTGGATGAACTCGACGAGTCCGCGCTGTTGCAGATTCTGACCGAGCCGAAGAACGCGCTGACCAAGCAATTCGCCAAACTTTTCAAGATGGAAGGCGTCGAACTCGAGTTCCGCGAGGATGCGCTTCTCGCCATCGCCAAGCGTGCATTGGCACGCCGCACCGGTGCGCGCGGCCTGCGTTCGATCATTGAGCATGCCCTGCTCGATACCATGTATGACCTGCCGTCCCTCAAGGGGGTGAGCAAAGTGGTGGTGGACAATGGCCTGATCAACGGCGATGGCAAGCCCCTGCTGATTTATTCCGAACAGGACGACGAGCCGCTGGCCGCCGGCGCCTGACCTTAAAATGGCTGACGGGGAACTGTCAGCCATCTTGAATTTCAAACTATGCCCCCCAACTATGGATGAGCGTGGTTGTTGCCGATTGATCGGCCATACAAACACGACCTGCCCTTTACGGGTAGAGCGTGGTTGAATGCCGCGCATCCCTTCCTTAAACCCTGACTAGGAAATCATGATGAGCGACAACGTATCCAAGGAACAGATTGATCTGCCGCTGTTGCCGCTTAGGGATGTGGTGGTGTTTCCCCACATGGTCATCCCGCTGTTCGTCGGCCGCCCCAAATCGATCAAGGCGCTGGAAACCTCGATGGAATCTGGCAAGAGCATCCTGCTGGTGGCGCAAAAGACCGCCGCCCAGGATGACCCCACTCCGGAAGACCTCTACGACACCGGCAGCGTGGCCACCGTGCTGCAGATGCTGAAACTGCCCGATGGCACCGTCAAGGTGCTGGTGGAAGGCAGCCAGCGCGCGCGCGTGCTGGAGGTGACCGATACCGGCACCCACCTGGCTGCGCGTTCCGAAATTCTGCCTGCCGAAGGCGAGGAACTGGTTGAAGTCGAAGCGATGCGGCGTGCCCTGCTGACGCAGTTCGACCAGTACGTCAAACTGAACAAGAAGATTCCGCCGGAAATCCTGACCTCGCTGTCGGGCATCGACGAAGGCGGACGCCTGGCCGACACCATCGTCGCGCACCTGCCGCTGAAACTGGAACAGAAGCAGGAAGTGCTGGAGATGATCGGCGTCAACAAGCGTCTGGAGCACCTGCTGGGCTTGCTGGAAGGTGAACTCGACATCCTGCAGGTCGAGAAGCGCATCCGCGGCCGCGTCAAGCGGCAGATGGAGAAAAGCCAGCGCGAGTATTACCTGAACGAGCAGGTCAAGGCGATCCAGAAAGAACTCGGCGACATCGAAGAAGGCGCCGAACTCGAGGAACTGGAAAAGCGCATCAAGCAGGCCAGCATGTCCAAGGAGGCCGAAGCCAAGGCCATGGGCGAGTTGAAAAAGCTGAAAATGATGTCGCCGATGTCGGCCGAAGCCACCGTGATCCGCAGCTACATCGAGGCGATGGTCGGCCTGCCGTGGAAGAAAAAGACCAAGATCAGCAAGGATCTGGCCAAGGCCGAAAAAGTGCTCGACCAGGACCACTATGGCCTCGACAAGGTCAAGGAACGCATTCTCGAGTATCTGGCCGTGCAGCAACGCGTGGACAAGGTGAAGGCGCCGATTCTGTGCCTGGTTGGGCCGCCCGGCGTGGGTAAAACCTCACTCGGTCAGTCGATCGCGCGTGCAACCAATCGCAAGTTCGTGCGTATGGCGCTGGGCGGCGTACGCGACGAATCCGAGATTCGCGGCCACCGTCGTACCTATATCGGCTCGATGCCGGGCAAAATCCTGCAAAGCCTGACCAAGGTCGGCGTAAGGAATCCGTTGTTCCTGCTCGACGAAGTCGACAAGATGGGGCAGGACTTCCGCGGTGACCCCTCTTCGGCCTTGCTGGAAGTGCTTGATCCCGAGCAGAACCACACCTTCCAGGATCATTACATCGAGGTCGAATACGACCTGTCCGATGTGATGTTCGTCGCCACTGCCAACTCGCTCAATCTGCCCGCACCCTTGCTGGACCGGATGGAGGTGATTCGTCTGTCGGGTTATACCGAGGACGAAAAGATCAACATCGCCGAGCGTTATCTGGTGCAGAAGCAACTCAAGGTCAACGGCATCAAGGAAGAAGAACTCGTCATCGCCGAGTCGGCCATTCGCGATATCGTGCGCTACTACACCCGCGAGGCCGGGGTGCGTAACCTGGAGCGGGAGATTTCAAAAATCTGCCGCAAGGCGGTGAAGGCATTGTTGTTGAAGAAACACAGCGCCAGGATATCGGTGACGTCGCGCAATCTCGAAAAGTACCTCGGGGTGCGGCGCTTCAGCTTCGGTATTGCGGAAAAGAACAATCAGGTGGGACAGGTGACGGGTCTGGCCTGGACCGAAGTCGGCGGCGAATTGCTTACCATCGAGGCGGTTGCTCTGCCCGGGCGCGGCAAGATGACCACCACCGGCAAACTTGGCGAGGTGATGCAGGAGTCTATTCAGGCTGCGCTTTCCGTGGTGCGTTCACGGGCGCGCAAACTGGGCATTCAAGAGGACTTTTACCAGAAGCGTGATATCCATATTCACCTGCCGGAAGGGGCGACACCGAAAGACGGACCGTCCGCCGGCATCGCAATCTGCACATCGATGGTGTCGATCCTCACCGACATTCCGGTGCGGGCTGACGTCGCGATGACGGGCGAGATCACGCTGCGCGGTGAAGTTCTTCCGATAGGCGGCCTCAAGGAAAAATTGCTGGCCGCGCATCGCGGCGGGATCAAGACGGTGCTGATTCCGCAGGAAAACGTCAAGGATCTGACTGAAATTCCGGACAACATCAAAAACAAGCTCGACATCCATCCTGTCAAGTGGATCGACCAAGTGCTTGAATTGGCACTGGAACATGTGCCCGAGCCGTTGCAGGACGAACCCGAGGCGGAGACGCCTGCAATTGCCGTGCCGGAAAAGGACGGAACCTCGTCCGCGGCAATCAAGCACTGACTTTTTAAAATGCCTTGAATCGAATCCCGCGCCAGTCGCGGGATTTTTTTGTCAATAGCCCGGAAACCGCTTGACACAAGGTTTTGCGGGTTGTTATAAAAGCGGCCACAGGGTTTTCCTGTGTCAATAAAGTGAAGGGGACAACACGTGAACAAATCCGAATTGATTGATGCCATCGCCGACTCGGCTGATATTTCCAAAGCTGCCGCCGGTCGTGCCTTGGACGCAACGGTTGAGGCTGTGAAGAAAGCTCTGAAGAAGGGTGACATGGTGACGCTGGTTGGTTTTGGTAGCTTTTATGTTGGCAAGCGCGCTGCACGCACCGGCCGCAATCCTCGCACCGGCGCATCCATCAAGATCAAGGCCGCCAAGGTGCCGAAGTTCCGCGCCGGCAAAGGTCTGAAAGACGCAATTAATTAATAAAAAATACACTGAGCATTTGGCAGGATCGGGAAAAACATTGTAGAATCTCGGTCTTCGTCGGGTGCTTAGCTCAGCTGGTAGAGCGTCGCCTTTACACGGCGAATGTCGGGGGTTCGAGCCCCTCAGCACCCACCAGTAGGGAAACAATACTGTAGTAACTTTTTAAGCCGCACGAATTTTGTGCCGCAAGGGAGTGGTAGTTCAGTTGGTTAGAATACCGGCCTGTCACGCCGGGGGTCGCGGGTTCGAGTCCCGTCCACTCCGCCAACACCAAAAAGGCGAACGCAAGTTCGCCTTTTTCATTTTCGGCGTCTGTTCACCTCATCGCGTCGATGATTAAATTTCATCAGGACGAGACGCAGGACGCAAAGTGCGCGAGAATTCGCGCTGATTGTTTTTTCTGGAGAGAAAAACCGTGCTCGAAGCAATCCGCAAACATGCACAGGGATGGTTGGCCAAAACCATACTGGGTCTGATCGTGATTACCTTTGCCCTGTTTGGTGTGGATTCCTACATGAAGGGCGACAAAAGTGGCGGCGTGGTCGCCGAAGTCGGCGACATGGGAATTTCACGCGAAGAACTGGCGCGTGAGATTCAGGCACAGAGCGATCGCATGCGCGAGACGCTGGGTCCTGCATTTGATCCGGCTGTCTCTGAAACGGCCGACTTTCGTCAAAAGGTGCTCGATAGCCTGATCGATCGCAAGGCCATGCTGCAGGAAGCGCAGAAGCAGAAGTTCCTGGCGCCCGATGCCTACCTTGCGTCCATTCTGTCGCAAATCCCGGCCTTTCAGCAGGACGGCCAGTTCTCGCCGCAGCGATACCAGGCGGTTTTACGCCAGAATGGCCGCTCGCCCGCACAATTTGAAAATGAATTGCGGCAGTCGTTCATGCTCGAGGTTGTCACCAGTCCGGCGTCACTCGCAGCCTTTCCGTCGGCGACCTCGCTGTCACAGATCGCGCGTCTGGTGGCACAGCAGCGTGAAATTTCCTGGGTCGACTTGCCCGCTTCCAGCGTCGCGGCGCAAATCAAGGTGACGCCGGCCGACATCGAGCGTTATTACGCGGACAACAAGGCCGCATTCACCGAACCCGAGCAAATCCGTGCTGAATATCTGGTGCTGGACAAGGCTGCCGTGGCGGCGGGGATTGCCGTGAGCGAGCAGGCCGTCGCCGATTACTATGCGTCTCATGCCGCCCGCTTCGGACAGCCGGAACAGCGCAGTGCGAGCCATATCCTGATTGCTGTCGACAAGAATGCAGACGTCGCTTCGCGCGCCAAAGCCAAGGCGAAGGCGACGGCTTTGTTCGAAACCCTGAAAAACTCGCCGGCCCGTTTCGCTGATCTGGCGCGCACTGAGTCGCAGGACCCGGGATCGGCCGCGCAGGACGGCAGCCTCGGCAGCTTTGGCCGCGGCATGATGGTCAAGCCTTTCGAAGACGCCGTATTCAGCATGAAGCCGAATGAAATCCGGGGTCCGGTCGAAAGCGATTTCGGTTATCACATCATTCGGCTGGATGGCATCCAGCCGGGCAAGACGGCGCCGCTGGCAGAGGTACGCGCTGAAGTACTTGATGCGCTCCGCAAGGAGGAGGCACAAAAGGTCTTTGCGGGGATGGCCGAAACCTTCAGCAATCTGGTTTATGAAAGTGCCAATACGCTGCAGCCGGCTGCAGCGTCAGCCAAACTGAGCATTCAGCAAGGGGGCTGGATGGCCGCGCAGAATGCGCCGCCGCCCTTCAACCATTCCGCGTTGTCTGCCGCGCTGTTCAGCCCTGAGTCGATCAAGTCCCGGCAGAATACCGAAGCCATCGAAGTGCAGCCCGGCGTCCTGGTGGCCGCGCGGGTGGCAGAGCACCGCCCGTCGCGCGTGCGTCCGCTGGCCGAGGTGTCGGCGGCGATCGAAGCAAAATTGCGGGCTGAACAGAGCGCGCGCCTGCTGACCCAGAAAGGCGAGGCGACGATCCAGGCACTGGAAAAAGGCGACGAAAAGGGCATGAACTGGTCAGCGTTCCAGGTGGTGGGGCGTCAGCCTTCCGCTGTCCTCGATGCGGCAGGCGCCAAGGCGGTATTCCGGGCAAATACCGACACGCTGCCGGCTTATGCGGGTTTCACGCATGCCAGTGGCGCGTATCGTGTGGTACGGGTGAGCCGGGTACTGGAGGCCTCGGCACCGGATCCGATGCTGTCGTCGTCGATCGAGTCCGGCGTCACCCAGGCACTGCAGCGTGCGGATATGCAGGCGATGACCGAACTGATCACTTCCGGGCAGAAAGTGAAAATCAAGCCTAACGCGATCGAAGGCAGATAAGCCGGGGTCGATCGGCCATGAAAAACGCGCCTACGAGGCGCGTTTTTCATGGGCTCGGGCGGACGCTTCAGTCAGCGCCGGCGGTGGTGTTGAACCCCGCGTCAACGTAGGTGATTTCTCCGCTGATGCCGGAAGCCAGATCGCTCAACAGGAAGGCGGCGGCATTGCCAACCTCTTCGATGGTCACGTTGCGGCGCAGCGGTGCGTTCTTGGCGACGACGTCGAGCTTTTCGTTGAACTTGGCGATGCCGCTGGCGGCCAGTGTCCGGATCGGACCGGCTGACACGGCGTTGACGCGGATACCTTTGGGTCCCAGGCTTTGCGCCATGTAATACACGCTGGATTCGAGGCTGGCCTTGGCCAGGCCCATCACGTTGTAGTTTGGAATCGAGCGGACGGCGCCGAGATAGGACAGCGTCAGCAGGGCTGCCTGACGGCCTTCCATCATCGGCAGGGCAGCCTTGGCCAGCGCGGCAAAGCTGTAGGAACTGATGTCGTGCGCAATGCGGAAGTTTTCACGCGTGACCGCAGAGAGAAAATCGCCGGCCAGCGCGTCCTTGGGGACGAACGCAATCGAGTGCACCAAACCGTCGAGGCCGTCCCAGTGCTTGCCGAGTTCGGCAAACATCGTGTCGATCTGTTCGTCGCTGCCGACGTCGCAAGGGAATACCAGGCTGGAGCCGAATTCCGCCGCCAATTCAGTGACACGATCCTTGATGCGCTCGCCCTGGTAAGTGAAGGCGAGCTCGGCGCCTTCACGTCTGCATGCGGTTGCAATGCCATATGCGATGGAACGGTTGGATATCACGCCGGTGATCAGCACGCGTTTCCCTGTAAGAAATCCCATGGTGGTCTCGAAGAGTTGTGTAGTGCGGGATTATAACGGCTGACGTTGGCGGTGCGCTTGGGTACACTTGCGCCATGATGCGGATTGCGGCAATTTTGGCAAAAATAAGCCTGCTGGCAGCGGGCCTGAGCCTGCTGACGGGCTGCTCCGACAACTGGAACACCCCCTATCCCGGCAGTTCGGCCCAGGCCCGTGTTTTGTATAGCGCCTTTTCCGAACGGCCCAAGCATCTCGACCCGGCACGCTCCTACAGTTCGAACGAAGTCGAGTTCACTGGCCAGATCTACGAACCCCCGCTGCAATACCATTTTCTCAAGCGCCCTTACACGCTCATTCCGCTGACCGCAGACGCGGTGCCCAAACCGCGCTATGTCGATGCGGCGGGCCATGTGTTGCTGGAGTCGGCAGCGAGCGCGCGCATTGCCGAAAGCGTGTACGAAATCCGGATCCGCCCCGGCATTCGCTATCAGCCCCATCCGGCGTTTGCCCGCGATGCGGCGGGGCGCTATCGTTATCATGCGCTGGATGCCGACACCGTGAAGGACATATCCGCACTCAGCGATTTTCGCCATTCAGGAACCCGCGAACTGGTTGCGGCCGATTATGTGTACCAGATCAAGCGGCTCGCCAACCCGCGCCTGAGTTCGCCGATCTTCGGGCTGATGGCCGAGCATATCGTCGGCCTGAAGGCTTTGGGCGA
>JBFHXL010000079.1:0-7631 GCA_041599035.1 Thiobacillus sp.
GGCCGTCAGCAGGTAGCCGCCGGTCGGCGCTTCCCAGTCGAGCATCTCGCCCGCGCAGAACACGCCGGGCAGCGCATGCAGCATCAGCGTCGCGTCCAGCGCCTCGAAACGGACGCCGCCCGCACTGCTGATCGCCTCGTCGAGCGGGCGCGGCGCGACCAGCGTGAGCGGTAGCGATTTTATCGCGTGGGCGAGTCTGATCGGGTCGTTCATCTGCGGTTTCGATAGAACTTCATGCAGCAACGCAGTCTTTGCCCCCTTGATTCCCGCGCGGCTTTGCAGATGGCTGGACAGTGAACGGGCTCCGCGCGGGTGGTCAACCTCGGACATCACGCGCTCAAGCGTCTTGTCCGGTGCCAGATCAAGCGTCAGCGTGACCGATCCCATGCTGGCTATCGTGTCGCGCAGGGGCGCCGACAGGGCGTACACCAGGCTGCCTTCGATGCCGGTGTCCGACAGCATCAGCTCGCCTCTGCGTTCACGTACCTGCCCGACCGCATCGGTGAAACGCAGCACCACGGATTTCAGCGGCTGCCCGGCAAAACGTGTGCGCAGGTGCTCGCTCCAGCCGCCCGCCACGTCGAAACCGCAGTTCGACGGCAGCAAAGGGGCGATATCGACGCCGCGCTGCGCCAGCAGCGGCACCCAGGCACCATCCGATCCCAGCTTGGCCCAACTGCCACCGCCCAGCGCCAGCACCACTGCATCCGCACGCACCGGCTTCACCCCCTGCTGCGTCATGAAGCGCAGCACACCCTGATCATCCCAGCCCACCCAGCGGTGGCGCACATGAATATGGACGCCGGCTTCGCGCAGCCGGTGCAGCCATGCACGCAGCAGCGGCGCGGCCTTCATGTCCCGGGGAAACACGCGGCCCGATGAACCGACGAAAGTCTCGATGCCCAATTCGTGGATCCAGTCGCGTAGTGCCTCGGGCCGGAACACCTCAAGCAAGGGCCGGACCGCACTGGATCGCGAACCATAACGCGTCAGGAAAGTCTCGAACGCTTCGGCATGCGTGATGTTCATTCCACCCACGCCAGCCAGCAGGAATTTGCGCCCCACGGATGGCATGGCATCGTAGACATCAACCTGGACGCCGCCCTGCACCAGGATCTCGGCCGCCATCAAACCGGCCGGTCCACCGCCAATGACGGCGACAACCGGCATTATTCGGTCACTCCCATACGATGGCAAACGAACTTCTTTTACGCTTTAACTTCAATGGCTTGTTTGTCAGGATAGAGTTTAATGCCATGAAAATACCATGTGCAGAAAAATTGCCGATTGAGCCCCGCCCCGCATAGAACCCTACACCGTCCGAGTTTTGACTTCGAAGTGGATGCCGAAGAGCTACGAACCCCGAACTTGACGCACATCGGATATCTGTTGAGTTCAATCCCGAGCCTGGATTTAACAATCTCCACATTCTTTCCACATTTCCCTGTTACGAATGCCTGACCGATCCTTATATCACGTGGTACCCCGTTTTATCAGGCGCGACCGCAATGATCGACAGTATTTCAAGCGGCATGACGCCGATGCCAACTCGTCAGAGCGGCAATGACGCACCCTTAACGAATGATCAAAAACAATTAATCAGCAAGACGCTGAAGCAGTACGACGCAACAACCTGACGGAGACTGACGCACAGTCTATTGTTACGGCGTTCAGCGAAGCGGATATCCCTCGGATGGTTGGGCTTGCGGGCCGCGTCCAACCTGCCAGGTTCGAGCGCATCCGCCTCTTATTTTTCTGTTTTTATTGTTTTATTACGCCCCCCTCATGCCACGGTGTTTGTCACCAGGCATTCGAGAAGTGAAATCGCCGTCCATCCAAACAGCCGCGAAATGACGGTCTATATTTAAGCCAGTGATTCGAAAGCCACGGCGGAAGAAACTTCAACCCTTGACCCGCTGTAAAACACCCTGTCGGCAACCGGCAAAGTTATTCAGCGCGACTGACGCATGCGGATGAACAGACGGCAACTCGCGCCCGTGCTGATCGCCGCGGAATTGGCGGTAGAGAATAACTACCCGCAAGGAGGACACATTGGCAAAGCCCGCGGTTCCTTCACTGCAGTCCATTGCGGAGATGGATGAAGAGCAGCTTCCGGTCGCAAGGCACAAGTTGCACGGCTGGCCGCACTTCTTCGGCCTGTATGGGGCGGAGCATGTCGCCGCCACCGAGTTTGTCTTCGGCGCCACATTCGTCGCGCTGGGCGCCGGCCTGTGGGATGTCCTGATCGGCCTGATCATCGGCAACCTGCTGGCCACGTTGAGTTTCACCCTGCTCACCGCGCGCATCGCCGTCGACACGCGGTTGAGTCTCTACACTTACCTCGATCGGATCGCCGGCGGCCTGACCTCGCGCCTCTACAACGGTGCCAATGTCCTGGTATTCGCCGTGATATCCGCTGCCATGATCACCGTGTCGGCCACGGCGTTCACGGCGCTGGCTGAACTTCCCGCACAGGTGGAGCCTTATCCGACCAGCATCTGGTTCGTCGTAACCGTGGTCGCCGTCGCGGTGGTCGTGGTGCTGGTCGCGGTGTACGGCTTCAATGCCCTGTCCGACTTCGCCAGCACCTGTGCGCCCTGGCTGATGCTGATGTTCACCACCGGCGGCATGGTGCTGGTTCCGGCACTTACCGAGGCGGTCACCGGTTACACCAGCCTCAGTCTCGACGAATTCCTGCAACTGGCGGCCGCCACGGTGTGGACCGGCACCAATGCCGAGGGCGAACCCGGTATCGGCATGATGGAAGTCATCGGCTTTGCCTGGGCGGCGAACACCTTCGCCCATTTCGGCCTCATCGACATGGCGCTGCTGCGTTACGCCAAGAAGAAAATCTATGGCCTGAACTCCGCCGCGGGCATGATGTTCGGCCACTATGTGGCGTGGATTTCCGCCGGATTCATGGGCGCGGCGGTCGCCGAACTGACCAAGACCAGCATCCTGCTGCTCGATCCGGGCAAGGTGGCCTGGTATGCGCTGGCCTGGTCCGGTTTCGTGGTCGTGGTGGTCGCCGGCTGGACCACGGCCAACTCCAACCTCTACCGCGCCGGCCTGGCGGCGCAGGCGGTGTTCCCGAATCAGAACAGGACCAAGGTCACCCTGCTGGTGGGGCTGCTGGTGGTGGTTGCCAGCTGCTTTCCCTTTGTCTACCAGCAAATGCTGCCGCTGCTGGCCTATTCGGGCGTGCTGTTGGTGCCGATCGGCGGCATCGTTTTCGCCGAACACTACGTGTTCCCCTGGCTCGGCTACACACGTTTCTGGTATCGCTTCAAGGGCCTGAAACACAATGTCCCGGCCCTCGTCAGCTGGGCTGTCTCGCTGGTGGTCGGTTTCGGCCTGGATATCCTCGATGTCATGCCCTACTTCTATATCTTCCTGCCGACCTGGGTGGTATCGATCATTGTCTATGTCGTGCTGGCGAAACAGGTTGGCGCAGCGCAAAAGTATCCCGAAGAGGAGGAAGCGGAACGGCAGTTCCAGGCTCGGGTCGCCAAATACCAGGCCAGGCAGGCAGTGGCGGCGAGCAACAGCGGGGTGAAAGATACCTCGGCATTGTTCAAGGAACTGGTGGCCGAATATGACGCCGAGCAAACGAGCGCGGGCACCCCGGCGAAAGACACCTCGGTACTTTCACGCGTCATCAAGGCCGTCTGGATCGTCATCGGACTGATCCTGCCCTTTGTGCTGGCATGGATCACCCTGTTCCACAGTGCCAACCTGTATGACTACTACGTGAACGTGGAGCGGTTCTACAAGGTCACCATTGTATGCACCGTTATCTACTTCATCTTCGCCTACTGGGGCCTGCGACGTTCCAGGGCGTTTCACATGAAGGGGTAACGGTGTGTTGTTGCCTCTGTCTACCGGAGATACAAGGTCGTGACGAACAAGAAATCCATTCCATTGAATCAGGCCAACCTGAGCCGGCTTCCGCCTGAGGTGCAGGGTCCCGCCTACGAGCGCTCAGACCTTGCCCGAAGCATCGTGCATATCGGGGTCGGCGGCTTTCACCGCGCCCATCAGGCCGTCTACATCGACGATCTCTGTCAGGATCACGGCGTTACCGAATGGGGATTCTGCGGCGTCGGCCTGCGTGCAAGCAACAGCAGAATCCGCGATGCGCTGCGCGCCCAGGACGGTCTATATACGGTGGTCGAGCGCAGTGCCAGCGGCGATCGGGCGCGAGTCATCGGTTCCATAGTCGAGTTTATCTTCGCACCCGACAACCCCGGGGCGGTAATCGACAAGATGGCGTCCGCCGACACCCGCATCGTCTCGCTCACCATCACCGAGGGCGGTTATTTCATCGACCAGGGCAGCGGCAAATTCCAGGAAGACCACCCCGACATTGTTCATGACCTGGCGCATCCCGAGCACCCGACCTGCGCCTTCGGCTACCTGCTGGAAGCACTCGACCGCCGCCGCCAGCAAGGCATGAAACCCTTCACCGTGCTGTCCTGCGACAACGTGCAGGGCAACGGCGACGTGACCCGCAAGGTGCTGCTGCGGTTTGCCGAGCTGCGCGATCCTTCTCTGAAAGACTGGCTCGCCGAACACGGGGCCTTTCCCAACTGCATGGTGGACCGGATCACGCCGGCGACAACCGACGCCGATCGCGCCCTGGTCAGGGACAGCTTCGGCATCGAGGACGCCTGGCCGGTGGTCACCGAGCCGTTCCGCCAGTGGGTCATTGAAGACCACTTCTGCGACGGCCGCCCCCCCTTCGAAAAAGTCGGGGTGCAGATGACCGCGGACGTGACACCCTACGAGACCATGAAGATCCGCCTGCTCAACGCCAGCCATTCGGCCATGGGCTACCTCGGCTACCTGGCCGGTTACACCTACATCTACGAGATCATGGCCGACCCGCAGTTTCGGCAATACATCCTGGACCTGATGAACGAGGAAGTGACGCCGATCCTGCCAGCCGTTCCCGGCGTCGATCTGGATGACTACAAGAAAACCCTGGTCGAGCGTTTCGCCAACCCCACGATCAGGGACCAAGCATCACGGATCTGCCTGGACGGTTCGGCGAAACTGCCGAAGTTCATCCTGCCCACGATCCGCGAGCAACTCGCGCGCGGCGGATCGGTGCGACGGCTCAGCCTGGCGGTCGCGAGCTGGTGTCGATTCCTGGCAGGCAGCGACGAGCAGGGCCGGCCCATCGAGATCCAGGACCCCATGGCCGAGGCGCTGCACCGCCATGCGAAGGCGGCCGGCAAGGACCCGCGCCCGTTCCTGGGCATACGCGAGATTTTCGGCGATGACCTGCCGCAGTCGAGCGTGTTCGTCGAGCAGGTCGGCGACGCCCTGCAGAGTCTCTACGACATCGGGGCCAGGGCGACGCTGGCGAAAACCATCCAGGCGCCGTGACGGGAGAACCGATGAAACAGTCCTTACTCATACTTCTGAGCGTCATGGCTTTTTCCTTTGCGGCACAGTCAGCGCCGGCGCAACAAGTGACCCTGACTATCGCCACGGTGGACAACGGCGACATGATCCGGATGCAGAAGCTCGCCGGTCACTTCACCGCCACGCACCCGGATATCACCCTGAAATGGATCACACTGGACGAGAGCAGCCTGCGCCAGCGCGTCACCACCGACATCGCCACCGGCGGCGGGCGCTTCGACATCGTCACCATCGGCACCTTCGAGGCCCCCATCTGGGCCAAGCGCGGCTGGCTGCTGCCGCTGGACGCCATGCCGGAAGGCTATGACGTCGACGACCTCTTGCCCCCGATCCGCGCCGGACTTTCCTTCGACGATGTGCTCTATGCTGTGCCGTTCTATGGCGAGTCCGCCTTCACCCTGTACCGGACCGATGTTTTCGAACAGGCCGGACTCAAGATGCCGGCCGCCCCCACCTGGGGTTTCATCAGGAAGGCCGCCGCCACGATCAGCCGCACGCGCGACGATGTCTACGGCATCTGCCTGCGCGGAAAGCCGGGCTGGGGCGAAAACATGGCGATCCTGACGGCGATGGCAAACGCCTTTGGCGGGCGCTGGTTCGACATGGACTGGCGGCCGCAGCTCGACAGCGACGCCTGGGCCACGGCACTCAATGAGTATGTCTTGCTGCTCAACGCCTACGGCCCGCCGGATGCCAGGGCGAACGGATTCAGCGAGACACTCGCGTTGTTCCAGAACGGCAAATGCGCCATCTGGATCGACGCCACGGCGGCTGCATCCTTCGTCACCAACCCGAAGACGTCGCGGGTCGCCGGCAAGGTGGGGTTCGCCCTGGCACCCGATGCCGGGCTGGGCAAGCGCAGCAACTGGCTCTGGTCCTGGGCGCTGGCGATATCGGCGACATCCAGGCAACAGGATGCCGCCAGGCGGTTCGTCGCCTGGGCCACGTCCCGTGGGTATACCGAGCTGGTCGCGAACACGTATGGCTGGGCCAATGTGCCACCGGGCACCCGCATGTCGCTATATGCGAACCCGGCATATCGCAATGCCGCGCCCTTCGCCGCGATGACGCTGACGTCGATCCAGGCCGCGGACCCAGACGATCCCACCGTCGATGACGTGCCCTACACAGGCATCCAGTACGTCGACATCCCGGAGTTTCCCGGCATCGGCAACGCGGTCGGTGAGCGCTTCGCGAAGGCCCTCGCGGGAGACATTTCAACCAAAGAGGCGCTGAAGAATGCCCAGTGGGTGACCGGCAAGGTGATACAGCGCGCCCGGCGCGTTCGGGACAAATAGCAGCTTATTCCAAAGCACACTGTCAGCCCGCACGCGTCGCACTGTGCCGGAACGCGCCATGAAACAAGCGAGGTAGTCACATGAAATTACTGATCGCTATCGCCCTGGCATTGTTATCAAGCCCCGTCATGGCCGAGACAACGCAACCCGCATCCGCGTCCTGGCATGAACGCGAAAAACTCAGCGGCAACTGGGCGGGGCGGCGCGACGCGCTCGAAGCGTCTGGCGTCGTGCCGTTCATCGTATACGATTCGATTTTCGCCGCGAACGTTTCCGGCGGGATCGAATCCGACAGGGATTTTACCGGACAACTCTACGCCGGACTCAAGATGGATCTGGAAAAGCTGATGGGTCTGAATGGGACAACCTTCAAGCTTTCCGTGATCAACCGTCATGGCGACAGCATCGGCGCGTCTGTAGGCGGAGTCTACGACCCCATGACCCTCTTCGGTGGTCAAACCAACTACCTCTACGATCTCTGGCTGGAAAAGACCTTCGGCGATACCTGGGCGATCAAGCTTGGCCGGGTCTCCGCCGATCAGGATTTTGCCACCTCGCCGCTCTATGGCTATTCGCTCAGCACGGCAATCAACGGTCCCATCCGCGCGTTGCTGCTTGAAAACGCGATCACCTCCTTTCCCTACCCTGTCTGGGGCAGCCGTCTCAAATACAAGCCTTCGACACAGCATCAGTTGCAACTCGGTGCCTATCAGATCGGTGACGACATGTGGGACTATCACGAGCATGGCGCCAACTTCCGCATTCGCAGCGACGATGGCGTCTCCATCCTCGCCCAGTATGACTGGACACCCGAGGTTGCCGGCCGCCCGGCCCGTGTCTACGCCGGTGTCGTCAATTCGTTTTTCGACTTCGATGAATTCGACGACGCCGGCACAACGGACC
>JBFHXL010000080.1:0-7626 GCA_041599035.1 Thiobacillus sp.
CCGTCCGGCTGCACCGCTATCAATATCTCGAAACGCACCCGCGACCACGGATCGCGCACCTTGGCCAAGCGGCTGATACGCGCCACCAGTAGCTGACCTTTATCCATGAAACGCGCCACATCGGCGTTCTCGCGGCGCGGCACATAGCCGATCTTGTGGCCCTGCCATTCCACGCGCACGGCGTTCACATCGTAGGCATTGTCCGGCTCGCGAATCAGGGTGAGCGTATCGTCCACTTTCATTTGCGGCCACAACTGCTTGCCTGCGTGGTACTGAAACCCCGCCAGCGGCGAGTCCTGCAACAGAATGTGCGCGCTGACCTGGGCGAACAGCGGCTGCGCCCACCCCCACGCCAGAAGCAGGCACAGCAGTTGAAACCGGCATGGTATCCAGACGCCCGGATGCGAGCGTGCACAGCTGCCGGACTTGATGAAAAGCAACGCGTTCATCTCGGGTCGCCGGGGTGAAGAGCCGTTTATTCTACTGACAAATTCGCCGCCTGGTCGGGGCTGGCCGCCACGTTTCAGGTTTAGTTTTCGGAATGGACAAGTCGACTTCTGCATGATGTAGGATGAATACATTCTCATCACCGGGGCACCCCAACCACGCCATGCCGAGAAAATCTGCCGCGCCCACCAAGCTGTTCGTTCTGGACACCAACGTACTGATGCACGACCCCACCAGTCTGTTCCGCTTCGAGGAGCACGACATCTACGTGCCGATCGCCACGCTGGAAGAACTCGACATGCACAAGAAGGGGATGACCGAGGTGTCGCGCAACGCGCGCCAGGCCAGCCGCTTCATCGACGAGCTCGTCTGCAAGCTCGACAACATCGAGGAAGGCGTGCCGCTGACGCAGCACAGCCACAACGCCGCCACCGGCAAGCTGTTCCTGCAGACCGAAGCGATCTCGGGCGATATCCCGATGAACCTGCCGACCAGCAAGGTCGACAACCAGATCCTCGGCGTGGTTCTGTTCCTCACCCGTCACTACCCCAAGCGTCAGGTCATCCTGGTGTCGAAAGACATCAACATGCGCATCAAGGCGCGCGCGTTGGGTCTGCCGGCCGAGGATTATTTCAACGACAAGGTGCTGGAAGACACCGACCTGCTCTACGCCGGCCTGCGTGAACTGCCCGCCGATTTCTGGGACACCCATGGCAAGGGCATGGAATCGTGGCAGGCCAACGGCCACACCTATTACCGCATCAAGGGACCGCAGGTTGCGAATCTGCTGCCCAACGAATTCGTCTACCAGGAAGGTCCCAATCCGCTCTACGCCAAGGTCCTGAAGGTTGAAGGCAAGCAGGCGGAACTGGTCACGGTGCGTGACTTCAGCCACGCCAAGAACAATGTATGGGGCATCACGGCACGCAACCGCGAGCAGAACTTCGCCCTCAACGTGCTGATGGACCCCGAGATCGACTTCGTCACCCTGCTCGGCCAGGCCGGCACCGGCAAGACCCTGCTCACGCTGGCCTCGGCCCTGGCCCAGGTGCTGGACAAGAAGATCTACAGCGAGATCATCATGACCCGCGTCACCGTTCCGGTGGGCGAGGACATCGGCTTTCTGCCCGGCACCGAGGAAGAAAAGATGACGCCGTGGATGGGCGCGCTGGAAGATAACCTCGACGTGCTGAACAAGAGCGACGACGAAGCCGGCGACTGGGGACGCGCTGCGACCCAGGATCTGATCCGCAGCCGCATCAAGGTCAAATCGTTGAATTTCATGCGCGGGCGCACATTTCTCAATAAGTTTCTTATTATTGATGAAGCACAGAACCTTACGCCCAAGCAGATGAAAACACTGATCACGCGCGCGGGACCGGGAACCAAGGTGGTGTGTCTGGGCAACATTTCGCAGATCGACACGCCCTACCTCACCGAAGGCAGTTCCGGCCTCACCTACGTGGTCGACCATTTCAAGGGCTGGCCGCACAACGGCCACGTCACCCTGCAACGCGGCGAGCGTTCACGTCTGGCGGATTACGCCGCGGAGGTGCTGTGATCCTCAACGCATTTAAGGAGACGCACCATGCCCCCCACCGTTTCAAGATACAGCCTGCTCCTGGCCGCAGGCCTCGCCCTGAGCGCACCCGCCCATGCCTTTGATTTTGGCGAGTTGCTGAAAGGCGTCATCGGCAACAGCACGGAGACCACCGCGCCGGCAGGCGTCGACGCGCTTTCCTCCACCGACATCAACGCCGGCCTGAAGGAAGCCCTCACAACCGGTGCCGAAGCAGCCGTCGCTCAGCTCGGGCAGAAAGACGGTTTCTTCGGCGATGTTGCGCTGAAAATCCCGCTCCCGCCCAGCCTGCAAAAAGCCGAGAAGGCCATGCGCATGTTCGGCATGGGCAAGCAGGCCGATGAACTGGTGCTGTCGATGAACCGCGCCGCCGAAGCGGCCGTGCCGGAAGCCAAAACCCTGCTGGTCGATGCAGTGAAGGAGATGAGCCTGGAAGACACCAAAGGCATCCTCACCGGCGGCAAGACCTCGGCCACCGATTTCTTCCGGACAAAAACCGAGACCCAGCTGACCGAACGCTTCATGCCCATTGTGAAAGCGACCACCGACAAGGTCGGGCTGGCGCAGCAATACAACCAGTACGCCGGAATGGCCGCGCAGTTCAACCTGGTCGACAAGGACCAGGCCAATGTCGAGCAGTACGTGACCCAGCAATCGCTCGACCGCCTGTACCGGCTGATCGGCGAAAAGGAGCAGGCCATCCGCGCCAACCCGCTGCAGGCCGGCAGTGATTTGCTGAAAAAGGTGTTTGGCGCGGTCATGGGCAAGTAAGTCTGCGGCAGGCGCCTGCTGCGGTATGCTTGAACCTGGTTCACACCCGCCCTTTTCAACGCCATGGTCATCAAAATAAAAACCCTCAGCCTGTGTGCCGGATTGCTGTTCAGCCTGCCCGCCCAGGCCTGGGAAATCGGTGAATTCAGGAACGGGATGGCCCGCGTCGATGTCGAACAGGCGCTCAAGACCTGGAATTTCGACAAGACCCTGCCGATCGGAAACGACGGGCTGTTTGCCTACGATTTGCCCAACAATCCGGCCGGCCGCCGTTTTCTGTTTACCTTCTGCAACGACAAGCTGGTGGCGTTCGATCAGGAAGTCGAACCCGAATTCCGCAGCTTTGTCGTCATCGCCTCGAACTATTCCAATCTTTACGGCAATCCGATCAAGGTCATTCCGTATTCCAGCGTCATCGCCAGCGGCGAGAGAAATCTGCTGGCGATGTTCTGGCACAAAGGCCCCGACTACATCGGGTTGAAATACGTGCAGTTTCCGGCCAGCGAACAGCTCTCGATGACCTGGCAGATCAACAACAACTGCTGGCAGGCGCCGCGCTGATTCCGTTCGGGAGTGCGTAATCGCGCCAACGGCCCGACGCGTACCCACTTGCGCCGCAATCGGCTACAGTTCGAGGCACGCACTATAATTTCCCCCATCTCAATACGCATCGGACTGGACAGCTCATGAACCTGGAAAAGGTCGTGTTTGGTTTTTTCATCATCCTGGCGATGACCCTCAACTTCGGTTTTGTGTTTGGCGACATCAACAACCCCGCCCATCACCATGTGTATGAGTTATTTTTCGCCATCGTCGTCAACCTCATCGCCACGGTGCTGAAGTTTGGCGAACGCACGCAGATCGGCGCCATCCACCTCGCCAGCAGCCTGGTCGCGGATCTGGGACTGCTGGCGGCCGCCTGGGTGTGGGCCTCGGCCGTTTATATCGAGGGCACGGGCCTCACGCCGGATGTGACCGCCAGCATCGTTTCCCTCTCGGTTGGCGCCCTGGCCGCCAACATCCTGTCGGTGGTCATGCTGCTGGTGGAAACGGTGATGTTCCGGCGCTGACATGCACAACACGCTGTTCCTGATCCTGCGGCGCATGCGCACGCCGCTGATCTTTTTGATCCTCAGCTACACCATCGCCCTTCTGGGCATGACCCTGATTCCCGGGGTGGATGCGCAGGGCCGGCCGGCGCCACCGATGGATTTTTTCCATGCCTTTTACGTGGTCAGCTACACCGCGACCACCATCGGTTTCGGCGAAGTGCCCGGCGCCTTCAGCGAAGCGCAGCGCGCCTGGACGACCGTCGTCATTTATCTGACGGTCATCGCCTGGCTCTACAGCATCGGCTTCATTCTCAACCTGCTGCAGGATCCGTCGCTGTTGCGGGTGGCCCGAGGCAACCGCTTTGCGGCCAAGGTCAGCCGCCTGCGCCAGCCCTTTTATCTGATCGCCGGTTGCGGCGAGACCGGTTCGCTGCTCATGCACGCCCTCGATAGCCGCAACCAGCAGGCAGTCGTGCTGGACATCGACCCCGATCGGGTCGGCACGCTGGAATTGGGACAATATCAACTGGACATCCCGGCCCTCACAGCCGATGCCAGCCTGCCGGAAAACCTGCTCATTGCGGGCCTGGACCATCCGCTGTGCGCCGGTGCCATTGCCCTCACCAACGACGACCGCGCCAACCTGAGCGTGGCGGTGACCACCAAGCTGTTGCGCCCGGAACTGCCTGCCCTGTGCCGCGCCGACTCGCTGGAGACCGCCACCAACATGGCGTCTTTCGGCACCGATGAAGTCATCATCGCCTTCGAGGTGTTCGGCGAACACCTCGCCCTCGCAGTCAAGTCGCCGGGGCACCACCTGCTCTATGAATGGCTGACCGGGGTTCCCGGAGATCCGCTCACCGACCCCCTGGAGCCGCCTGTGGGCAAATGGGTGGTCTGCGGCTACGGCAGGTTCGGCAAGGCCATCACCCACCACCTGAAACAGGTCGGCATCGAACTGGTGGTGGTGGAGGCCACCCCCGAAAAAACCGGTTGCGACAACTGCATCGTCGGCAGCGGCACGGAAGCGCGCACCCTGCTGGAAGCGGGAATCGACCAGGCCGTGGGCATCGTCGCCGGTACCGACGATGACATCAACAACCTGTCCATCGCCATGACCGCACGTGAAATCAACCCCGAGTTGTTCACCGTGCTGCGCCAGAACCGCCATGCCAACACCTCGCTGTTCCAGCGCTTTCAGCCCAGCGTCACCATGCAACCCTCGGGCATCCTCGCCCACGAGTTTCTGTCGCTGCTGACCACCCCGCTACTCTCCCGCTTTTTCAACCTGATCCGCGCACATGACGATGCCTGGGCCGATGTGCTGATCAGCCGTATTGCCGCCGTGCTCGAAAACTCGGTGCCGGAAGTGTGGGACATCAAACTGTCCGGCGGCCAGACCGAAGCCATTCGGGAAGCCATGCACGACGGCACCCCGGTTGTCCTGCAGGCCCTCATCCGCAACCCCACCGACCGCGACGCCGAACTGGCCTGCATCCCCCTGCTGCTGAAACGGGGCGAAACAGAAACCCTCATGCCGGAGCCCACAACCCTGCTCCAGGAGGGCGACCGTCTGCTCTTCTGCGGCAAGCGCCAGGCCCGCAACCTGCAGGTCCTGGGACTCTATAACTTCAACGTACTGAGTTACCTGCTCACCGGCAAGGATGCACCCGGCGGCAAGGTCTGGCGCCTGCTGGAGCGGCTCGGAAAAAAGCGCGCCGCCTTCTGATACGTCGGGTCGCCGCTTGCCCGATTCCAGATTGGACTCGGCTCCGGCCGCGTTCTCATACGCATCGCCAGACGCTTTGCGCAATAACCCTCAGGCAAGCTGGGTTAAATACTTAATTTCATTGCGTATCATGGCCTTGCCGCGTAGCGCCCGGGCGACTGGCGACTGCAGCACAACGAGTTTGCCCGCATGGGCGGGACATGATAAAAAGTCGGGCTGGATCAACCTGCCCATTCAGCAGAAAAGACAACAATAAAAGTAGGGGAGCAGCTTTCTCGTCCGGCGGGGGACATGACAAAGCGACCTATCCGGACGCATCCAAGCCGGGACCATATGGAGGTAGTAAAGTTTTTACTTACCTGTCATTCCTCATTCCAGAACGGCGCAACACGTTTCGCCAGTATCTTTACGCCCTCGCGCTGACGGCGATCGCCCTGCTGGCCCGCCTGGCCATTGCGCCCCTCGAAGGGGGAATCCAGTACGTGACCTTTTTCCCGGCCGTCGCCCTGTCCGCCGTCATCGGCGGGATCTGGCCGGGCCTGTTCTGCGCATTGATCAGCGTAAGCCTGGCCACCTGGTTTTTTTGGCCACCGTTCGGCGCATTTACGTTCGATCTTCAACACGAAACGGTCCTGTCGAACGCGGTGTTTCTCCTCGACGCGATCCTGGTCTGCACCTTCATCGAGGCCATGCACCGTTTCTATCGCAAGTTTGTCGATACGACCAAGGAACTCAGCCTCTCCGCCAGCGTGTTCCACAACTCGGCAGAGGGGGTGTTGATCACCGACGCGAACAGCACGATCTTGTCGGTCAATCCCGCATTCACGGAAATCACCGGCTACAGCGCGGCCGAGGCCATCGGCCGCAAACCCAGCCTGCTGCATTCCGACCGCAACGAACCGGCGTTCTACCAGGCAATGTGGCGCGCGCTGAACGGCGAAGGCTGCTGGAAAGGCGAGATCTGGAACCGGCGCAAGGATGGCGAGGCCTTTCTGGAATGGCTCACGATCAACCGCATCGACGACAGCAATGGGGTTCCTGTCCGTTATGTCTCCGTGTTCCACGACATCACCGAACTGCGGCGCAGGGATGAGCAAATCCGGCATCTTGCCTTCCACGATGCCCTCACCGGCTTGCCTAACCGCGCCCTCTTCGAGGACCGCCTGCGCCATGCCATCGCGCGCCTGCAGCGTGAGGGCGGGCATCTTTCAGTGGCATTCGTCGATTTCGATCAATTCAAGATCGTCAACGACAGCCACGGCCACGATATCGGCGACCTGCTGCTGCAGGAGGCGGCCACACGCATCAAGAGCTGCCTGCGCGTGGCGGATACCGTGGCACGCATGGGCGGCGATGAGTTCGTGATCCTCATGGAAGACATGCGCCCTGACAAATCCTGCGCCGATCTGGCCGAGGCAATCATTGCCGAGATTTCACGCCCGATGGAGATACGGGGCCACACGGTTCAGATCGGCGCATCGATAGGCATAAGCTTTTTCCCGCAGGACGGAACCCATCCAGTCGAACTGATGAAGCGCGCCGACCTCGCCATGTATGCCGCCAAGTCGGCGGGACGCAACACCTTTCGTTTCTTCCAGCCGGAAATGCTGGACAAGTCAGAGCCAAGCGGAACTGACGCTTAGGTTCAATTCACAAAACGTGCGATGAACGCCCCCTCATAGCCTGCCGGCAGGGGAATGCTGACGTGGTGGCCGCTGCCAGGGGCGACGTCGACCGGGCTGCGATCTTTTCCCAGTATGCCGGGAATCGTCAGTTCCAGGTTGCCCCTGGGATGGATGACCTCGATGCGGTCGCCGACCGCAAACCGGTTCCTCACCTCGATTTCGGCCAGGCCTTCCGCGTCATACGCCACGACATCGCCGACATACAGGCTGCGATCCGATTCGGAGTGGCTGCTCAGGTAGTTCTGATATTCGCGATCCGGGTGGCGTTCGTAAAAGCCGCCGGTATAGCCGCGGTTGGCCAGGCCATCGAGCTCGCGCAGCAGCGTCGGATCGAGCGGGCGGCCGGCGACCGCGTCGTCGATC
>JBFHXL010000081.1:0-7603 GCA_041599035.1 Thiobacillus sp.
CGCGGTCGCCGAAGATGATCTGTTCGACGTCGGTGGTGTCGGAGACGACGGTGAACGTGATGTCGGTCTCGGCGGCCACTTCGGCCGGCGTGCCTTTGCCGAGGGCGCCGGCGACCAGCATCGGTTCCAGGCGGTCGAAGCGACGCCCGTAGACGAACAGCTGATGCCCGGCGCGGAGCAGGTTTTCCGCCATCGGGCGCCCCATGATGCCGCTGCCGATAAATCCGATCTTCATGATGCCAACCCTTTAACCACAACAAGCCAGAATGGCAGCGTAACCAATCCCGCCAGCGTTGACCAGCCCATGATGAGTCCGGCCAGCCGGGTGTCCAGCCCAAAGCGGTCGGCCAGCGCGATGACCATCACCATGGTCGGCATCGCGGCTTCCAGCACGCCCGCCTCGCCCGGCTCGCTGAGCGTGCCCGGCCAGGCCAGTGCGACGCCCAGCGCCAGCAGCGGCATCAGTATCAATTTGATGGCCAATGCGACAAATACTGCCTTTTGCGGGCGCAGGTCGTGCCAGGGAATGGTCAGGCCGAGCACGAACAGCATCAGCGGAATGGTCGGGCTGCCGGCCCAGCGTGCGGCTTCTACCAGCGGGTCGAGCTGGGCTCCGGAAAGATTGACCGCGATGCCCGCGGCAAAGCCCCATACCGGCGGCAGCCGCAGCCACATCCGCAGAAACGAGGCGTGCTCGGTGTGCTTGCCGCAGCGGAAGGCGATCCACACGCCGAGCGACCATACCAGCGGTGTGGCGGCCAGCATGTCGGCGAAGAAGGGATAGCGGGCGCCGCGTTCGCCGAACACCGTGGTGAGAAAGGGGTAGCCGAAGAACAGCACGTTGCCGAAGCCGGCGGTCAGCATGATCGCGCCGCGTTGCGGGCGCGACAGGCCGCGTCCGAGCGGCGTGACAAACAGCGCCAGCGCTGCCAGCCCCAGGCCAAACAGGGTGGCCAGGCCGAGAATCAGCGGCACCTGCAGCAGGCTGAGATCGACGGTGGCCGCGGCGCCGGCCGCAAAAAACAGCATGGGCGCGAAGAAATTCAGCACCAGCCGGTTGATTTCGCCGCGCAGGCCGACGATGGAAATGCCGGACTGCCAGCGCGGCCAGATGCCGCCTGCCGCGATCAGCAGGGCCAAAGGCAACAGCGTTTTCAGCAGCAGTTGCTGCGCGAGATCGGGAGACATGCAACGGAAATCAGGCGAACGGGGCGTTCATCATAACGCCCGCGGCCGGAATGGCTGGCGCGGGTACGCCAGCCGGAAAGGGTCAGGTGCGGGAAGCGGGAGTGTAGTGGCTGTCGGCGTGCCGCGAAGCGGTGCTGCCGGATTCCAGCCACGCCTTGATGCGCGCGGCGTCGCCGGCGCGGCGGCTGGTGCCCTGCGCGTCGAGCAAAACGATGATGACATCACGCTGCGCCACATGTGCCTGCATCACCAGGCAGTGTCCGGCCTCGTTGATGAAACCGGTCTTCGACAGACCCACATCCCAGTCGTCGGCGCGGGTGAAGCGGTTGGTGTTGTTGAAGGCCACCGTGCGATAGCGCACTTGCGGCGGGCGGCGTTTTTTCTTCAGGACCACGCGCTGGGTGCCGAGGGTGTAATTGCCGGTGGTGCTGATATGGCGAATTTCGGGGTAATTCTGGTAGGCGTAATCAACCAGTTTGGCCAGATCGATTGCGGTCGACCGGTTCTCGCTCGACAGGCCGGTCGGCTCGACATAGACCGTATCGTGCATGCGCAACGCACGCGCCATGCGGTTCATGTTGGCGACAAAGCGGTCCAGTCCGCCCGTCGTGGTGCGCCCCAGCGCGTGGGCCGCGCGGTTGTCGGAGGCGATCAGCGCCAGATGCAATAGCTGGCCGCGCGTATAGCTGGCGCCAATGGCGAGGCGTGAACCGGTGCCCTTGAGGGTGTCGCGATCGTCGGAGGTGATGGTGATGCGCTCGTCCAGCGGCTGCCCCGCATCCACCACCAGAATGGCGGTCATCAGCTTGGTGATCGAGGCGATCGGCGTCTGCATGCTGGCGTTTTTCGCCAGCAGTGGCTGGCCGCTGGCCTGGTCGAACACCAGCACCGATTGCGCGCTCAGTTCGGGTATTGCCGGATAGTCGAGCGCGGTGCGCGGTGCCGGGTTCGTTGCGGCGAGCTGGTTGCTCCATTGCAACTGGACGCGCTCATCGAGCGCGGCGGCACTGGTGTGCAGGCACAACAAGATCAATCCGGTTAATACTGCTTTCATGGGTATACGCTTCCTCGGTCGACGCTGGAATCGTGTCAGCAAGCTCATGATACGGCCATGCTGACTAAAACTTGAAAACAACAGTTCATGTTTCCAGGCTTTCTATTATAAAAATATTTCAAGACCCCGATTGACTGTTTATCAAAAATTGTTTTATATAGCAATGAGATGCGAGATATTTTGAATAATTTACTAAAGCAGTCGGAATTAACGGCGGCTCTCTGTGCGCCCGGCGTGGTGGCCGAGGCGCTGGAGCATTTGATGCGAGGGGAGGCGGCGCAGGCGGAGTTTGCGGCCTGCGTGCGCCACGATCCGGTGCTGGCGCTGCGTCTGCAATGGCGGCCTGCCGATTTCAGCCTGCAGAAGCAGGATCTTCTGCGCGCGCTGCTGCTTGCCGCCCCGGTTGCCGCGGGCGCGGCGCAGGCAGGCTATGCGCCGCGCTGGCGGCAGTCGGTTGCGGTTGCCTGTATGGCGCAGGCGCTGGCGGTGCGCGCCGGCGTGGCGGATGCCGAAGCCGCCTGGGTGGCGGGCCTGAGCCACAATCTGGCAGATTATCTGGGCACCGAACGCATGCCCCCGGCGCACGCCGCCGACCTGCTCAATGCATTTGATGCTGACGGCTGGGTGGCCGATGCGGTGCGCTATCACGCCGAACCCCTGGCGCTCGGGCGCGCCGCGCATCCGTTGGTGCGGCTTGTCCAGCTGGCTTATCAGCTGGTTACCCGCGCCGACGCGGTGGACAGCGTGGACGTGCGTGCCGCCCTGAGCAGCCTGCAGATGGGCGCGGCCGAGGCGGCCGGGTTGCTGGCTGAAACCCAGAATCAGGTGCGCCAGATGAGCTTGCGCTTTGGCCTGCTCGATGCGGCGGCGTCGACCGGCGGGGTCGGGTTCGAGCGCCTCGCGCGCCTGTATGCCGTGCAGGCAGCGCAATCGGCGCTGCACAGCCATTTCCGTCATGCCGGCGCGGCCGAACAGGTGTTCGTTCTGCTGCAGGAGGGGCTGCGCACCCTGTTCGGCGTCGAGCGTGCCTGTCTGTTTGCGCCCGCCGGCAACGGCAGCCTGCGTCTGAGCACGCTGATGCCGGCGGCCTCGGGCCTGAGTGCGCTGGCGATTCCGTCCGACGACGGCCTCTCTGCGCTGGCCCGCGCGCTGGCGCGAAACCTGTCGCAGGAGGTCCAGCGCGGTGCGGTGGACGTCGCGCTGGTGGACGAGCAGATTGCCCGCATCCTTGGCGTGTCGCACCTGTTCTGTCAGCCGCTGGGGCTGCATGACGGGCAGACCGGGGTGCTGGTGGTGGGCGATGCACCGCCTGACCTCAGTGCATTGCCGCTGTGGCGCTTCATCCTGGCCGAATGCAGCGAGGCCTTGCGTCCTGCGGCGGCGGTTGTTCCCACCCCCGTGTCAGCACCCGCGCAGCCGCTGTCGCACGTGCCGGCCCCGGTGCCGGAAAAGACCGCAGCGGAGCCGGTTGTGCCGGAGCCGGCCGCGCCGGCAGCACAGGCCGACGACATTCCGCGCGACCGCGTCCGCCGTGCGGTTCACGAAGTGGCCAATCCGCTCACCATCATGCGCAATTACGTCAATCTGCTGTCCAATCGCCTGGGTTCCGATTCCACGATCCAGCGCGACCTGGGCATCATCGGCGATGAAATCGAGCGGGTCGCGCGCATCGTCCGCGGCATCACCGTAACGGAAGATGCCGTGGCCCCCGCCGCGCCGCTCGAACTGGTCTCGGTCAACAGCGTCGTTTCCGAACTGGTGCGGATGGCGCTCGGCACCCTGATCACGCCCAACAAGGTCAACGTGCAGATCGACCTCAACCCCGACGTGCCGCCCCTGCCCCTGCAAAAAGACCTGCTGAAGCAGGTGCTGTTCAACCTGGCCAAAAACGCGGTCGAGGCGATGCGCGCCGGCGGCCACCTGAAGTTTACGACCCGGCTGGTCGATATCGACGGACAGCGCCAGGTTGAAATCGAAGTGGCCGATACCGGCCCCGGATTGCCCGCCACGGTCGTGTCCCAGCTCTTCGAGCCGGTGGTCAGCGAAAAAGGCGGCGACCACTCCGGGCTTGGCCTCAACATCAGCCGCAACCTGGTCGAACGCATGAACGGCCAGCTCAAATGCACCAGCACCGCACAGGGCACCCATTTCTTAATCCGGCTGCCGACGCTGCAAAACGGCCAGGCACCCGTCACAACAACACGCTACGGGTCGATGTAACCCGAGCCCAAGGAGAGAGACCGTGACAGACAGTCCCATTGATCCATCCCCGCAGCGGAATACGGTGAGCACCTTTCCAGTCAACCCGCGCATTCTGGTGGTGGACGACGAGCCCTTGATTCTGGAAGGCCTGTCGCGCCTGCTGGCCACGCGTGATTACGACGTGCTGACCGCCAACGGAGGCTGCGAGGCCCTGATCGCCATCGGCAAGCAGCAGTTCGACGTGATCCTGCTCGACCTCGGAATGCCGGATCTCGACGGCAACGAGGTGTTGCGCTTTGTCGGCGAACGCAGCACCGGAACCCCGGTGATCGTCGTCTCCGGCGACAGCACCATCGACGCGGCGATCAAGGCCCTGCGCGGCGGGGCGTCCGACTTCGTGCGCAAGCCTTACGAGCCCGAGGAACTGCTGCGCCGCATCGACAACACCCTGACGCGACGGCGGCTGGAAAAGGAAAACAACCACATTCTGCAGCGCCTGCAGCAGTCGGAGAAATGGCACCGTTTTCTGGTCAACAGCTCACCGGATTTCATTTACACGCTGGATTGCGAAGGCCGCTTCACCTTCGTCAACGACCGCGTCGAAAGCCTGCTCGGCTATCGCCGCGAAGACCTGGTGGGGCAGCACTACAGCCTCATCATTCATGAAGACG
Source organism: Thiobacillus sp. (assembly GCA_041599035.1). GTDB lineage: Bacteria > Pseudomonadota > Gammaproteobacteria > Burkholderiales > Thiobacillaceae > Thiobacillus. The sequence goes on from JBFHXL010000081.1 coordinate 5,116, forward strand.
ACATCGTTCGTGCCGAGCATGTGTTCAACGAACGGCGCTCCGGCGAGCGCAGCGCGCGCAACATCGAAATCCGCCTCAAGTGCAATCCCGGCATGCGGCGTCCGCGCTTGATGAATGGCCGCTGCAAGGCCGTCGAACTGACCGCCACCGGAATGTATGACGATGACATCAGCCCGTTCGAGCGGCGCTTCATCGGCAGCTATGGCGTTGCCAAGGATGTGACCGAGCGCAAGCAGGCCGAGGAAACCGTGCATTACCAGGCCTACCATGACCTGCTGACCGGCCTGCCCAATCGCGCCCTGTTTCGCGATCACCTCGGCCTCATGCTCGCGCAGGCCCGGCGCAACCAGCAGCCGCTTGCGGTGCTGAGCCTCGATCTTGATCACTTCAAGGTCGTCAATGATTCGCTCGGCCACACCATCGGCGACGAAATGCTGCTCGCGGTGGGTGCCCGGCTGCGCCAGTGCCTGCGCGAAGGCGACACCCTGGCACGGCTGGGGGGAGACGAATTCGCGGTGCTGCTGCCCACCCTTGCGTCACGCAGCGACGTCGAGCACATCTGTCGCAAAATCATCCAGGTGTTGTCCACGCCGGTGTACGTCAAAGGCAATGAAATCTACGTTTCGGTCAGTATCGGTGCCTGCGTGGCACCGGACGACGGCGACATGATCGACAGCCTGATCCGGCAGGCCGAAATCGCCATGTACCAGGCCAAATCGCAAGGCCGCAGCCGCCTGCAATTCTGGGAGTCCGGCATGCAGGCGCCGTATTCCGAGCGCATGCAGATCGAGTCCGACCTGCGCCGCGCCTTGTCGCGCAACGAATTTGTGCTCTTCTACCAGCCGCAGGTCGACACCGTCACCGGCGAGGTGCGCGGCTTCGAAGCGCTGGTGCGCTGGTGGCATCCGCAGCGCGGGTTGCTGACGCCCATCGACTTCGTCCCGATCGCCGAAGAATGCGGAGTGATCGTCCAGCTCGGTGACTGGGTGCTGCGGCAGGCCAGCATGCAAATGGCCGAATGGAGCAAGGCCGGACTGCCGCCGGTGCGCCTTTCGGTCAACATATCGTCACGTCAGCTCGAAAGCCCCGACTTCGTCGACAGCGTCATGCGCGCCGTGCAGGTGTATTCCCTTAACGGCAAGCTGCTGGAACTGGAAATCACCGAAAGCCTGCTGATGCGCGACTTCGAAGCCAACGCCATCAAGCTCGGACGGCTTTCGGCCGCGGGGATCCGCCTGGCCATCGACGACTTCGGTACCGGCTACAGCTCGTTCAAATACCTGTCGCGCTTCCCCATTCACACCCTCAAAATCGACAAATCCTTTGTGCAGGAACTCGACCGCGAAGAAAACATGTCCATCGTCAACGCCATGATAGCCATGGGCCGCGGCATGAACCTCAACGTCATCGCCGAAGGCGTCGAAACAGAACCCCAGCGCGCACGCCTGGCGCAGATGCAATGCCACGAAGTGCAGGGCTACTATTTCAGCAACCCGCTTTCCAGCCATGAGGCTACCGCCCTGCTGGGCGAGAAAGCGCGCGGCTTCACCCACCTCGAACGGATGGCAGCGAGTTGACGGCTTGGGCCGCCTTTGGCCCGAGGTCGTGAGATCGCGCACACTCACCCCTTCCGGAAGCGGCTGCTTGTTCGGGGGTAAATGAAAACGGCGCCTGTTGCTGGGAGCCGTTTTAAATACTAATGGCAGCCCCGGAACCGTACCGAAAGCACCAAGAAAAACCGCCTAAAAACCATCCTGCACACCCGGGTTGCAGACGCTAAAGCCGAACCCTGCTGAAACCGGGGAGACGTCGCAGATGCCTAAATACAGCGGGACAGCAATGGGCTGTGGATGGTTAAACGTCCAGAACTGAGATGTTTTCCGGGGCGCCGGTTGCTCACCCGCCCGCTCTAAAATCGCCAGGATGGCCCACCTATAGCCCATAACATTTAAGGATGGCTTATAGATAGCCCATTGCTCTTGACATTTAGATCAAAATTTGAATAATGGGCCATAGATTGCGCATACCGTGCTGGTATGGCTAATAGATGACCCAATTCAGATAATGTCTCGCATCGAAAATAGAACCTATTCCCGGCACACGCGTGAAGCCGTCACGCTGCTTGGCAAGCTAATTCGGCTTGCCCGCAAGGAACGCCGACTGAGCGCTGCAGAACTGGCGGAACGCACCGGCATATCGCGCGGCACCCTCCAGCGCATTGAGAAAGGCGATCCCAAGGTCGAAATCGGAATCATGTTCGAGGCCGCGACGCTTGTCGGGGTCAATCTGTTCGATGCCGATAACGGCCGGCTGAGCGGCAAGATCGCTCGCACGGACGACAAACTCGCCCTGATGCCCAAGACGATCCACAAGCCCGCCACCGGGAACGTAAACGATGCGTTCTGACGCATACACAGAAGCCTTTGTCTGGGTGTGGCTGCCTGGTGCACTAGAGCCTGTCGTGGCGGGTCGCCTGTATGCGGAAGGC
>JBFHXL010000082.1:0-7381 GCA_041599035.1 Thiobacillus sp.
ATGAGATTGAGCACAGAACAAACGCGTCAAATCACCCGCACCCCCGCATCCGGCGCCGCGAATGTAGGAGCGGGCTTGCCCGCGATTCTCCGCACACCGCTGCGGCACGCTATCGCGGGCAAGCCCGCTCCCACAGGGGGGTCAAGGGTGATCCGCACCCCCGCATCCGGCGCCGCGAATGTGGGAGCGGGCTTGCCCGCGATTTCCCGCCCATCGCCATTGCGCGCCATCGTTGAACCTGATGGTAAAGTGATGATTTGATGCTTTATAGAAGGACATAAAGATGCGCACCACGCTCACGATCGACGATTCGCTTGCCAGCGAACTCAAGAAACGCGCGCTTGAAACCGGCAAACCTTTCAAGGAGGTGGTCAATGAGGCGCTGCTGACCGGGTTGCAGCAGAAGGTCGTGCGCAAGTCTCGCGCTTATCGCCTGAAACCGGTATCGCTTGGCGCCCCGTTGCCCGGGGTCAACCTGGACAAGGCGTTGCGTCTTGCGGATGAACTGGAAGATGTGTCGCTGCGCGCGAAACTGGAGCAGCGCAAGTGATTCTGGTTGATGCCAACTTGCTGATTTATGCAGTGAATCAGGACTTGCCCCAGCACAAGCAGGCAAGAGCCTGGTGGGAGCAGATGCTCTCGGGCACTGCCCGGGTTGGCATTCCCTGGGTATCCATCATGGCGTTTTTGCGCATTTGCACCAACCCGCGCATCTTTTCACAGTCATTGCCCCCCGAGGCAGCGATCGCCTACATCGACGAGTGGCTGGACCAGCCGCCTGTCCAGCTGGTTGCCCCGGGAACCGGACACTGGTCCATCCTGCGGAATCTGCTGCTGCAAACCGGCATGGCCGCCAATCTCACGACCGATGCCCATATCGCCGCGCTGGCGCTGGAACAGGGGTGCAGCGTTTATTCCGCGGATAATGATTTTCGCCGTTTTCCCGGGTTGAAGCACATCAACCCGCTGTCGGCCCAGTAAATGGGACCCGCTTACCGCATGGAAAACAACATGTCATATGCAACCCGCAACATGAACCCTGGGTACTGCACCCCCGCATTCGGCGCCGAAAATGTAGGAGCGGGCTTGCCCGCGATTTCCCGCACACCGCTGCGGCACGCCATCGCGGGCAAGCTCGCTCCCACAAGGAGGTCAAGGGTGATCCGCAAGCCCGCTCCCACAGGGCGGTTCAACCATCACGGGAACACGCATGAGTGATGCATCCGGAGAAGCCCTGAATTCGCTCAGGAATGTGCTCACGGCCACCCCCGGGCTGGCGTTTGCCGTACTGGTAGGCAGCCGCGCGAATAACAGCGCCCGCCCCGACAGCGATTGGGATATTGCCCTGCAGTGGCATAGCGTCACCCCCTGGATGCAGACACTTGGCGACCAGGAAACCCTGCGCAGACAGATTGCAGAAGCCCTGGGCGTGCCTCCCGAACGCATCGATCTGATCGACCTCCCGCGTGCGAACCTGGCCATGCGAGCCAACGCAGCAGAAGACGGACGCGTACTCAAAGGCGAAGACACCCTCGAATGGGCGCACTTTCTAACGCGCACCTGGCGCGAGCTGGAAGATTTCTATTGGGAACAATCCCATGCGTCTTGAACTGTACCAGGCCGAAACCGCGCGCATCGCAACCGAACAGTCCGCCTTGCTGGCTGAGGCCAAACAACGTCTGGCCGATGGACTGGCGCTCAGCCCGCTGGAAATGAGTGGTGTGCTGCACGCCTTGCAGATACTGATCGAGAACGCCATTGGCAAAGCCAAGCAACTCATCAAGGCGCAAGGGGAATCTGTCCCGGTTTCCGCATACGACGCCTTCGCTGCGTTAGCGCGGCGCGGAACAATCCCCCAGGATCAACTCCCCGCCTGGAACGCCACCATCGGCCTGCGCAACCGGATCGTTCACGACTACATGAATTTCGACATGCAGCAGATTCAGGAACTGGTTGCAATGGGGCGCCATGAATTTGTCACGGCGTTTCTACTCGAGCCGATTTCGACATGAAGCAATCCATCCACCAGCACGCCAAGGTCCGCCCGACGCACAAGAGGGTGAACCGCAACCCCTCCGCCGCCGCTGCAGGAGCGGGCTTGCCCGCGATCCAGCGCACCCCCGCATTCAATCCCGCACGCGCCCGCAACCGCACCACCCCCTCCCCCTTGAGGGGAGAGGGCCGGGGAGAGGGTGCCATTCTCCCCACTCCCGCGCGCATGACCGACCGCACAGTTTCCGGAGACAACACATGAAACCCATCAGCTTCAAACACCTTATCATCGGCGTTTGTATGTTTGCCGCAGCCGGCATGGCGCTGGCACTTAAACCCACAACCAAGATCGCCGACGCCGGCCCCGCGGTCGATCTGGAAGTGCTGATCCCCAAAGCATTCGGCGACTGGAAAATCGACACAACCATCGTGCCGCTGATCGCCGACCCCGAGCTCCAGGCCAAGCTCGACAAGATTTATAACCAGACCCTGACGCGCACTTACATCAATTCGCGCAACGAACGCATCATGCTGTCCATCGCCTACGGCGGTGACCAGAGCGATTCCATGGCCGTTCATAAACCGGAAGTCTGTTATCCGGCGCAGGGCTTCCAGATTCTGAAAAACAAGGCTGGCACTTTTTCCACCGGGGAAGGCGATATCCCGGTCAAGCGGCTGGTGGCCACACAGGGTCAGCGTATCGAACCGATTACCTACTGGACAACGGTAGGTGACACCGTCGCTATCAAAGGTCTGGCATGGAAACTCAATCAGCTCAAATACGGCTTGACTGGAAAGATCCCGGACGGTCTGCTGTTCCGCATTTCTAGTATTCAGGCGAATGAAAGCGCCGCCTACCAAGCGCAGGATGACTTCTCGCGGGAATTGCTCGGCGCGCTCACCCCTGAGGGCAAGAAGCGCATTATCGGTGTGGTAGGTCAAGGTACGTGAAGCCGACTTTCATCGGGATTGGCGCACAGAAGTGTGCGTCTTCGTGGCTTTATGACATTCTGGCCGATCATCCTGAGGCCGCGCTCAGCGCGAAGAAGGAACTGGATTTCTTCTCCTATCGCTATGAGCAAGGCTATGCCTGGTACGAGCAACAATTTCCGGCAAAGCCAGACGCTAAGGCCATTGGGGAAATTTCACCGTCCTACTTCAATGAAGCATCCATCCCCGAGCGGGCCAAGCTGTATTCTCGCGATTTGCGTATCCTGCTGTCGTTGCGCGACCCGGTCGAACGTGCGCTGTCGCAGCATCGCCATCAAATCCGGGTTGGTGCTATTGCCGGGCCAGACTTCAGTTTTGAAAAAGCGTTGGCCGATAACCCCAGCTATGTCGAGCAGGGGCGTTATGCGACGCACCTGTCCCGCTGGCTGGCGAACTTTCCGAAAAATCAGATTCACGTGGTTTTGATGGAGGACATCAAAAAAAACCCGGAAGAAACGGCGCGCAAGGTTTACGAATTCCTCAGCATTTCACCCGATCATCGCTCGGCTGCACTGCATCAGAAATCTAACCCCAGTTATGCGGTTCGTCATCGGGGGGTTGAGTCTGCCATCAAAACACTACGCAGCATGGCCAAGCGGGCTGGGCTCGCGCCCGCTTGGAAGGGACTTGGGCGGTTGGGGGCGCGGCGCTTGTATGGCAGGCTTAATCGCAAAGCCAGCGACGCGGTCATACCGCCCCCTCAGACTGAAACGATGAAACAACTCCGCTTGGTGTTCCAGGATGACATCCGGGCCTTGGAAAGCCTACTGGGAAGGGATCTGCAAAAATGGCTTTGAATGCAATTCAAAGCCGCTGGTCTGGGGTGGACATCAAAGCGCTATTGGTGACGGGGCTGCTTACCTTGGTGAGCATGGCATTTGCCGTGTTTCTGGGGCTGGTTAGCAGTACGGGTAATCTGTTCTTTTTTGGCATCATCGGCGGAGCCATGCTTGCAAGTATGGTGGCATTTTTCCCATTGCCACTTCTTTGGCTCACCATCATCGGCGGGCTGGTGGCAGCCGGTCTCGTAAGGCTTTATCTTCCCGAGTTCCAGCTTGTACGCTGGCTGGTGGCGGGTGCCACTTTCCTGTTGCTGATACATGTGGTGGCCGAATTCTTCCGAGGGGCCACTATGCATGCACGGGTGAAACATGTTCCCGGCCTCGTCTATCTGGCCATCCTGTTCTTGATCGTGGTTGCTATCACCACGCTTTTTAACCGCGGTGGACTTGGCGCTTTCATGGTCGGGGCCAAAAACTATTTTCAGGTCTGGCCATTGCTGATCGTTCTGGCATTGGTACGTTGGGACGAGAAAACCATGCTGACCTTGCCCAAAGTCATGCTCTGGATCGCCCTGCTGCAAATGCCTTTTGTCCTGCACCAGTTTCTCGCTATTGTTCCAACCCGGGTGGGTTTGGGCCACGGTATCGTCCCGGTGGACGTTGTGTCGGGCACGTTCGGCGCCGACCGTATGGGCGGTGGTTCCAATTCGATGCTGGCCTTGTTCCTGATCGTTGTTTGGGCCGGCGTGCTGGCCCAGTGGAAATACAAGCAGATGTCAGGTCGCAAGCTGCTATTCCTGAGCCTTCTCCTTCTTACCCCCCTGTTTTTCAACGAGTCTAAAGTCGCCATCCTTTACCTTGGCCTGATCTTTGCCTTGCTGTTTCGTGAGGAAACCATTCGTAAACCCCATCTTTTCATCGGGGGTGTGGGCGTGTTCGCGGCCTTGACTATGGGTCTGCTGTTCTCCTATGCGGCGCTTAACACACAGAGCCGGCATACCGATATTTCAACTGTGATCGATTCGGCGATCGAAGCGAACTTTGGCGAGAAGCGCAGCAGATGGTCCAGAGAACTCAATCGTCTGACGGTTTACCCTTATTGGATGGAGCAGCATGGCCTGGATGAACTTGCCCATGCCCTGGTAGGCCATGGGCTGGGTGCTTCGAAGGAGACCGAAGGCGTGATCAAAACCCACAGTCTGGCCAGTACCCGTTATCCCGGCGTTGGTATTGGCATGACGGGGATATCGTCCCTGCTCTGGGATGTGGGGGTTTTGGGGCTGGGCATAGTGGTTGCCATGTTTTGGTGGGCATATCGGGCGGCAGGGAAGTTGGGTCAGCACTATATGGACTCCCCAAAAATGCAGGCGCTTTTTCGGGGCCTACAGGCCGCAACGCCGGTGGTTTTCCTCAGCCTGGCCCACAAAAGTTTCTTTGTTTTCAATCTTCCCTATCAAGCGTTTGTTCTGGGCCTGCTGGGCTTCATCGCCTATTGGGCGCGTCATACGGTCGAACAACAGAAACCCCGTTCAATTGGAACTGAAATTCGATGAAGACATATTCCTCCATTGATACTTTTCTGCGTGGGTGGCCGGGGCGGTTCGGGCGATTGGCCGAACGTGGGAAGATTGCCGGGCAGGATCTTCGTCGTGAGCTGGATTGGCGTTACGGTGGAGGCAAGCCTTTTTTTGAACGTTATTTCGATGAGTTGTCCCGGGCCCATACCTGGTGCTTCATCGTGGGGTGCAATAACTCGGGTACCAGTCTGTTGCAGCGCGCTCTGGAAAATACGGGACAGATATCCACGCTACCGATGGAGGGGCAGATGTACACCCGTGTGTTCAAGCGTGCCCGCAAGCGTGGGCACGAACGAGTCTGGGCGGAATATCTGGATGAATTGATCGTGCCCGGGGATGCCCCACTCGACGCGGCACCCCGGCTGTTGTTCGACTGGATGCACGATTTGACTCACCCTATAGCACCGGTGATCGTGGAAAAAACCCCTGCCAATGTGGCACGCATGGGTTGGCTGGACCGCGCCTTCCCCACCGCACATTTCATCGGCCTGGTCCGGAACGGCTATGCGGTCGTCGAAGGTATCCGGCGAAAGGGAAAACAACCCATCGTCCATGCTGCCCGGCACTGGAATGCCGTCAACGAACTACTCCTCAAGGAGTCAGTGGGGGTGCGACGCTATCTTGAAGTTCGCTACGAGGATCTCGTGGACCAGCCGGAAACCACGGCACGACGCGTTGCCGACTTCCTTGGGTTGGAAAGCGCGGCCATGTCCGCTGCACTGCAAGCCCGCTATCAAATCAGGAACATGGCCGAGGGAGAGGCCAGCGGGGTGCGCAATTTCAACCAGGGCAGCTTCGCGAGGCTAACCGGGGAGGAATGTGCTGAAATTATCAGGCATGCGTCGCCCATGCTCGACCACTTCGGCTATGCGCACGGGGTGCGGGCCTGATGAGCATGCAGGCAGGCTACCGCTACTTCTATTTCAAAAACGGTGACGTGGTCGCCCAGTTGCAACGCGTGGTCGCGCTGGGAGACTCGCAGCCGGAGGGCGGGCCGGACGCCTTCCTCGCGAGTTTGCTTTTCAACGGTCAAGTGAAAGAGGCGCGTATCGGGGCCTTTCTTGATCATGACCGCTGCGAGCAGCACGGTTCCAATACTGCCGTGATCTATAGCCGTGTAGGGATCAAGGGGCGTCTCGGGACTCTGTTGAGATTGCCCCTGGATATCCTGAAGTTTCATCCGGATAGGATTTTGTGTGGCAGACAGGGTTATGCCCTGATGGTGTGCCTGGTGGTGGGACGCCTGATTGGGGTGCCTGTGGTCTTTTCGGCGCATAACCGGCTTTTCGGCCAGGCCCACGGCCGCATTGGCAAGCTGCGGGAAAGGCTGGATGCGTGGCTGATCCGCCGCTGTCGCGGCGCGGTGTGCCACGGCCCCTATCTCGCAGAGGAACTCAGGCAGATCGGCGTTCCGTTAGAGCGAATCCAGGTATTCGACTCCGGCTGCGGGGACCTCGTGGAGCGAACGGCGGCGGCGGGGCCGGCGACCACGTCGGCGACGCCCACACCGCGGCGTGTCCTGTTCATTGGCCGCATGATCCGCGACAAGGGGATATTCGATCTGTTTCATGCGTTCCAGCGCTTGTGCGATATCGCGGCGGACAGCGAACTCGTCTATGTGGGCGACGGGCAGGACCGCGAAACATTGCAGATGCACGTCAGGGAGCAGGGCTTTCTGGACAGGGTCCGCTTTCTCGGGCAGTTGCCGCATGCCGAGGTGGGCGCCCAGATCGCGCAGAGCTGGGTGGTGGCGACGCCGACACGGAGCGGTTTTCCAGAAGGACGCTGCATGGCAGCCATGGAAGCGCTGGCCATGGGCGTTCCCCTTGTCGCGCCGGATGCCGGGCCCTTTCCCTTTCTGGTTCAGGATCACGTGAACGGGCTCCTGTTCAGGCAGGACGACACAGTCCACCTTGCGGACTGCCTGCGTGCCGTTTACGAGGAGCCCGGGTTGCGGGAACGGTTGGCTGGGCAGGCATTGCAGCAGCGCGACAGGCTGCTCAAACCGGACGTTGAGTTTGCGGCCGCGGTTTCCCGGGC
>JBFHXL010000083.1:0-7336 GCA_041599035.1 Thiobacillus sp.
AAGCCCGCCACCTGAATCGAGGGCAGCAGCCAGGTCACCGCCAGCAGCGCGACGGCGTTCAATATCCACAGCAACAGCAGTCGCATGGCGGGCTCCTTGCCGAAAGATCGATCAGTAGCGGTAGTGCTCGGCCTTGTACGGGCCCTGCTTGTCGACGCCGATATAGGCCGCCTGCTCGTCGGACAACTCGGAGAGCTGCGCGTTGAGCTTTTTCAGCTGCAGGCGCGCGACCTTCTCGTCGAGATGCTTGGGCAGGGTATAGACGCCGATCGGGTACTTGCCCGAGTCGCGCTCCTGCCACAGTTCCATCTGCGCGATGGTCTGGTTGGCGAAGCTCGAGCTCATCACGTACGACGGGTGGCCGGTGGCGCAGCCGAGGTTCACCAGACGGCCCTGGGCCAAGAGGATGATGCGCTTGCCATCCGGGAAGATCACGTGGTCGACCTGCGGCTTGATTTCTTCCCACTCGTACTGCTCGATGCTGGCGACGTCGATTTCGTTGTCGAAGTGGCCGATGTTGCAGACGATGGCCTGGTCCTTCATCGCGGCCATGTGCTCGTGGGTGATGACGTGGTAGTTGCCGGTGGCGGTAACGAAGATGTCGGCCTTGTCGGCGGCGTACTCCATGGTCACCACGCGGTAGCCCTCCATCGCCGCCTGCAGCGCGCAGATCGGGTCGATCTCGGTGATCCACACCTGGGCGCTCAACGCACGCAGCGCCTGCGCACTGCCCTTGCCGACGTCGCCATAGCCAGCAACCACGGCCACCTTGCCGGCCACCATCACGTCGGTCGCGCGCTTGATGCCGTCGACCAGCGATTCGCGGCAGCCGTACAGGTTGTCGAATTTGGACTTCGTCACCGAGTCGTTGACGTTGATCGCGGGGAACTTCAGTTCGCCCTTGGCGTGCATCTGGTACAGGCGATGCACGCCAGTCGTGGTTTCCTCGGTGACGCCCTTGACCTCGGCCAAACGCACCGAATACCAGGTCGGATCGACTTCCAGCTTGGCCTTGATCGAGGCATACAGCACGCGCTCTTCCTCGCTGGTGGGGTTGGCCAGCACCGAAATATCCTTCTCGGCGCGCGCCCCCAGGTGCAGCAGCAGGGTGGCATCGCCGCCGTCGTCGAGGATCATGTTCGAGTAGCCGCCGTCGGCCCATTCGAAAATACGATGGGTGTAATTCCAGTAGTCTTCGAGCGATTCACCCTTGACCGCAAACACCGGGATGTCCTGCGCGGCGATCGCGGCGGCGGCATGGTCCTGGGTCGAGTAGATGTTGCACGAGGCCCAGCGCACCTGGGCACCGAGCGCAGTCAGCGTCTCGATCAGCACCGCAGTCTGGATCGTCATGTGTAAGGAACCGGTGATGCGTGCGCCCTTGAGCGGCTGCGCCGCGGCGAACTCCTCGCGGATCGCCAGCAGGCCCGGCATCTCGGTTTCGGCAATCTTGATTTCCTTGCGCCCCCAGTCGGCCAGCTTCAGGTCAGCGACGACGAAATCGATGAAATCAAATGTAGTAGCTGCATTCATGATGAGACTCCTTGAATGACAGCGGTCGGGCCTGTGCTCGTTCGCCCGCAAAACCGCTGCAAGTCAACGAGCGCAGTTGAAGCATCGCCTGGGCTGAGCCTGGCTATCTGGCGATAGTCGCAGCGCTCCTCAGCACAGGGGGGCGAGTCATCGCCCAAAAAATGAGAACCGTATTATGCCACGCCTAATTACACAGCTGCCGCCGCGCCGGACTACACGCCTGCGGCGGCCTTGAGTGCGGCCGCCTTGTCGGTGACTTCCCAGGTGAAGTCCGGCTCGTCACGGCCAAAGTGGCCATAGCTCGCGGTGCGGGTGTAGATCGGGCGCAACAGGTCGAGCATGGCAACGATGCCTTTGGGACGCAGATCGAAATGCGCCAGGATCAGCTCGACGATCTTGGCTTCCGGAATCTTGCCGGTACCGAAGGTGTCGACCATCAGCGAGGTCGGCCTGGCGACGCCGATGGCGTAGCTGACCTGCACCATGCACTTGTCGGCCAGCCCCGCAGCGACAATGTTCTTCGCCACGTAGCGGCCGGCATAGGCGGCGGAGCGATCGACCTTGGACGGATCCTTGCCGGAGAATGCGCCGCCGCCGTGTGGCGCCGCGCCGCCATAGGTGTCGACGATGATCTTGCGGCCGGTGAGGCCGGCGTCGCCCATCGGCCCGCCGACCCCGAAACGCCCGGTCGGGTTGACCAGGTAGCGCGTGTCGGCGGAGAGCATCTCCTTCGGCAGCACCGGCTTGATGATTTCCTCGATCACCGCTTCGGACAGCTGTGCGTGCGAGACATCGGGATCGTGCTGGGTCGATAGCACCACGGTATCGATGGACTGCGGCTTGCCGTCGACATAGCGAATCGACACCTGCGACTTGGCATCCGGGCGCAGCCACGGCAGGCGGCCGTCCTTGCGCAGTTCGGACTGACGCTCGGTCAGGCGGTGCGCGAGATAGATCGGCATCGGCATCAGCACCGGCGTTTCGTTGCAGGCGTAGCCGAACATCAGGCCCTGGTCGCCGGCGCCCTGATCGAGGTTGTCATCGTGCGCGCGATCCACGCCCTGCGCGATATCGGGTGACTGCTTGCCGATGGTGACCAGCACCGAGCAGGTGTTGTAATCGAAGCCGATCTCGGACGAGTCGTAGCCGATGCGCTTGATGGTCTGGCGCGCGACCTGGTTGTAATCAATGACCGCGGACGTGGTGATTTCACCGGCGATGACGCACAGACCGGTGGTCAGCAGCGTCTCGCACGCCACGCGCGCCTGTTTGTCCTGGGTTAGAATCGCGTCGAGCACCGCATCCGACACTTGGTCCGCCATCTTGTCGGGGTGACCTTCAGATACCGACTCAGACGTGAAAATGAAATCCTTTTGCATGACCGCTCCTGTTGTCCCGATTACAGACTGCGTAACCGGCTCGGGGGACAAACAGAGCGGCGACGCTTTAGCTGTATTTGTATCCCGCCCGCAAGTTGTCAAAATTAACGCGGCGGCTGACCCATTGTGCCGTGCCTCCTCCCCTGGCGTCAATCCCTCCACGAGGACCCCAGCTTTCCACATGCAGCAGCGCGTGGAAGCTCGAGCCTCCACATGATGTTCCTGCTGAAACTGCTGGCACGCATGCCGCTGCCCCTGCTGCACGGCCTCGGCATCGCGCTGGGCTGGCTGATCTACTGGGCGCCGGGCCGCCATTCCGCACGCATGCGCGACAACGTATTCGACAGCGGACTCTGCACCTCCGAACGCGACTGCCGGCGCCTGCTGCGCCAATCCATCGGCGAAGCCGGCAAGGCCATCATCGAACTGCTGCCGGTCTGGCTGCGCCCGTATGAGCAGGTGCTGAAACTGGTCAAGGGGACCAGCGGCTGGGAACACATCGACGCGGCGCGCACGGCCGGCAAAGGCGTCATCGTGATTGCGCCGCACATCGGCTGTTTTGAAATGATCAACCTCTATTACGCCTCGCAGCACCCGTTTACCGCCATGTACAAACCGCCGCGCAAAGCCTTTCTCGCCGCCTTGATGCTGGCCGGACGCCAGCGCGGCCAGGCCAGGCTGGTGCCGACCGACCTGTCCGGCGTGCGCGCGCAGCTGGCCGCACTCAAACGCCATGAAGGCATCGGCATCCTGCCCGACCAGGTGGCTTCCAGCGGCGACGGCGTATGGGCACCCTTTTTGGGCCGTCCGGCCTACACTCCCACGCTTACCGCCAGCCTGCAGCACAAGACCGGCGCTGCCGCCTTTTTCGTCGCGGCCGAACGGCTGAGCTGGGGACGCGGCTACCACCTGCATGTCTTCCCGATGCCTGACGATTTGCCCGCGGACAAGGCGGAAGCCGCCATCCGCATCAATCAGGGCGTGGAAGCCGTGGTGCGGCGCTTCCCGGCGCAGTACCTGTGGAGTTACAACCGCCACAAGCGCCCCGGCGGCGCCCCGCCCCCGGAGAACCCGACCGCGGGATGAAACCTGCCCCTGCCGACAATCTGCTGCGCCCCGCGCTGATTCCCGCCTGGCTCGGGATCGGCCTGCTGTGGCTGCTGCACTGGCTGCCGTTGTCATGGCAGGCGGCCATCGGCAATACGCTGGGCTGGCTGCTGGCGCTGCTGCCGGGAAAGCGGCGGCACATCGTCGCCACCAATCTGGCGCGGTGCTTTCCCGATGAGCCGGCACCCGTGCGCGCACGCTGGCTGCGGCAAACCTTTCAGGCTTCCATGCGTGCGCTGCTTGAGCACGGAATTCTATGGTGGGGCTCGGAGGCGCGCGTGCGCCGCCTGGTCCAAATCGACAATCCCGAAGCCGCGCTCGGTGACGGCGTGCACCCGGTGATCTGGCTGGCGCCGCATTTCGTCGGACTCGACATGGGGGGCGTGCGCCTCACCATGGACCGGCAGATTGCCTCGATTTACGCGCCCGCCAAAAATCCGGTGAGCGACCAATACATGCGCCATGGCCGTACGCGCTTTTCGGATATTGTTTTGATCCCGCGCGGCGAAGGCCTCAAGTCGACCCTGAATGTCATCAAATCCGGATTGCCTTTCTATTACCTGCCGGACCAGGACCATGGCCGCCACAACGCCGTGTTCGTACCGTTCTTCGGCGTGGCGGCGGCCACGGTGTCGGCATTGCCGCGCCTGGCCAAACTCACTCACGCCCAGATCGTCCCGGTGATCACGCGCCAGTTGCCTGGCGGCCAGGGCTATCGCGTGCGCTTTTATCCGCCGTGGGAGAACTACCCCAGCGGCAATCTGGAGGCCGATGTGGCGCGCATGAACGCCTTCATCGAGGAACGCATCCGCGAAATGCCGGAGCAGTATCTGTGGCTGCACCGCCGCTTCAAGACCCGGCCACCCGGCGAAGCCAGCCTGTATGAATGAGGCCCTGATTCATGTCCGGCGATTGCAGGCTGACGACATCGACGCCGTCAGCGCACTGGCGCGCACCGTGTGGCAGGCCACCTACCCGTCACTGATCACGCAGGCGCAAATCGATTCGATGCTGGCTGATCGCTACGGCGCCGCCTGCATCCATCCCCAGCTTGACGACCCCCGGCATGCCTGGTGGGTCGCGCACCATGAACAGGCCCTGGCCGGCTTTGCCCATGCAAGTCTGGAAGGCGCCGACTGCAAGCTCGACAAGCTCTATGTGCATCCGGACCGGCAGCGTCAGGGGATTGGCCGCGCGCTGCTGCTCGCCGTTCAGCACTGGGCGCGGCAGCAGCAGGCACAGCGTCTGTGGCTGCAGGTCAATCGCGGCAACGCGCAGGCGATTCGCGCCTACGAAAAATATGGCTTCCGCATCGCCGAATCGCGCGTGTTCGATATCGGCAACGGCTTTGTCATGGACGATCACATCATGGAACGTGCCTTATGAGCTTTGCCAACCCCGATGATGACGCCCTGCGCGCACTGTTTGGCCGTGTCAGGACCATCGCCGTGGTGGGCCTGTCGCCGCAGCCTGCGCGCCCGAGTTACCGGGTGGCGCAGGCGATGCAACGCCATGGCTACCGGATCGTTCCGGTGCGCCCGCTGGTGGACGAGGTGCTGGGCGAACAAGCCTACCCCAGCCTGGCTGATATTCCGTTTGCGGTCGATCTGGTCGATGTGTTTCGCGCCGCCGAACACGTGCCCGCTATCGTCGAGCAATGCCTGGCGCTACACTTGCCCTCTATCTGGATCCAGGAAGGCATCGTCCATGAGCCGGCCGCACAACGCGCGCAGGCCAACGGCATGACGGTGGTGATGGACCGTTGCCTCATCAAGGAATATGTCAGGCTTAAAACAGAATGAATACCGCTGACAAGAATGCCCATCGGGGCACAAGACTTCGCTTCACCAAAATGCACGGCCTCGGCAACGATTTCGTCGTGATCGACGGCATCAGCCAGACCGTCACCCTCACGCCCGAACAATGCCGGCATATTGCCGATCGCCACTTTGGCGTGGGCTGCGACCAGATCCTGCTGGTCGAACAATCCAGCCGCGACGACGTCGATTTCCGCTACCGCATCTTCAACGCCGACGGCGGCGAGGTGGAGCAATGCGGCAACGGTGCGCGCTGCTTCGTGCGCTTTGTGCACGACCACGGACTGACCGACAAAACCAGCATCCGCGTAGAAACCGCGTCCGGCGTCATCGAGCCGCGCCTGCTCGACAATGGTCTGGTCAAGGTGAACATGGGCGCGCCGCGCTTTGTGCCCGCCGATGTTCCGTTTGCCGCCGAAGCCGAAGCGATAAGCTATGCGCTCAAGGTCGGCCAGCACGTGATCCACATTGCCGCGCTGTCGATGGGCAATCCGCATGCCGTGTTGAAGGTCAATGATCTCGACAATGCGCCGGTGGACATCCTCGGCCCGGCCATCGAATCGCATGCGCGCTTTCCGCAACGGGTCAATGCCGGCTTCATGCAGGTGCTGACTCCGCACGACATCCGCCTGCGCGTCTACGAACGCGGCGCCGGCGAAACCCTGGCCTGCGGCACCGGCGCCTGCGCGGCTGCCGTCGCCGGCATGCGTCAGGACTGGCTGAAAAGCCCGGTCAGCGTCCACACACGCGGCGGCGACCTGATCATAGAATGGGCGGGACAAGATCAGCCGGTTTTCATGACCGGCCCCGCTGAAACCGTATTTGAGGGAGAACTGGAAATCTAATGGACATGCAAGCCGAACACATCGCCGAATTTCTGACCAAGCACCCGAATTTTTTCAACGACTTCCCCACCCTGCTGGCGGAACTGCATATTCCGCATCCGCACGGCACCCACGCGGTGTCGATGAGCGAACGCCAGTTGATCGCGATGCGCGACAAGGTGCGCATGCTGGAAAACAAGCTGGCCGAACTGATCCAGTTCGGCGAGGAGAACGACGGCATTTCCGACAAGCTGCATGCGCTCACGCTGGCACTGCTGGCTGCCCATACGCCCCAGGACATTGTCGCCGCGCTGACGCTCCATCTGCGCGAAGGCTTTGCCGTGCCGCACTACGCCATCCGGGCCTGGAACCTGCCGGACGCAACCCTCCCCGGCCTCAGCGATGCCGTCCCGCAAACCGTGCACGACAGCGTGGGCGCCATGACGCAACCGGTGTGCGGCGCCCTGGCAGTCGATGACGCCAGCGACTGGTTTGGCGAGGTATCGCCGCACCTGCGCGCCTTTGCCTGCATCCCGCTGCGCACGGCGCCCGCTGCCGCGCCGGTGGGTCTGCTGGTGCTGGCATCCGAAGAATCCAAGCGTTTCTACGCGGGCATGGGCACGCTCTATCTGGAACGGCTGGGCCAGTTGATCGGCGCCGCACTGGTGCGGATGCA
>JBFHXL010000084.1:0-7328 GCA_041599035.1 Thiobacillus sp.
AATTTTCACGGAGATAAAGCCATGGCCACCCGCGACACCCTCACCCCCAAAGAAGCCCAATGCAACGGCGGCGCTGAATACGCTGCCCTCGCCCTGGAAGCCCTGCAAGAGCCGGCTGATGCGGCCTATGCCAAGGAGCTGATGGACCGCGTGGCGGATGATTGCCAGTTCACCAAGGACCTGGCGGCCTGTGCCATCGTCTACAAGGCGCTGGGTGAACAGGACCGGGCCGAGGAACTGCTGCAAACCGCGGAAGATTACTGCATGAGCGGCGAGGAACAGGTTGCGCTGGCCGAAGCCAAGTTCAAGGTGCTGGGTGACAAGGACGCAGCCATCGGCGCATATGAGAAGGCGCTGAAGGAAACCGGCAACCTCGATCCGCTGATCGACCTGGCCAAAAACGTGATGAGCGTGATTGCCGACAGCGCATTTGCCAAGAAAATCCTCGAAAAGGCCGAATCCAAAATCTCGCGTGCGGTGGAATACAGCAAGCTGGCCGCCGCTTCGGCCGAGCATCTGCTGGACAAGGATTATGCAGCGGAGATTTTCAACAAGGCGGGAGAAAAGCTCTCCAGCGTGCCCGATCTGCTGTCGCTCGCCAGCGAGGTCACCAAAACGCTGGGCGATCCGGCACGCGCCAAGGCACTGTATGAACGTGCGCTGAATGGCGCCTCCGATTTCACCGCTGCCAAGACCCTGATCGAATCTGCCAAACAGGCAGGCGACACGGCATTCATGCAGGCCGCGCTGAAAAAAGCCGGTGACCTGGCCACCGCCACCGGTGAACATATCGAACTGGCCGAAGGTCTGGCCAGCGTGGGCGACAAAACGGGCGCCGCCGCGCTGCTGGACAAGGCCGAGGAAGCCGTGGCCGGACTGGATGAAATGCAGAAGCTGGTTGCCGCAGTGGAAGCCCATCTGGCCGACGACGCCGAGCGCCTGACCCGCGTCAAGGCCAAGCTGGAGAAACGCCAGGCCAACCACACGCGCTATCTGGAATTCCAGAAACTGGAAAGCGAAGCCAGCAGCGTCAAGCATTTCCTCTCGCTGGCCGAACGGGTGCGACTGGAACTGGAAGATCCCTTTTATTCAGCCAAGCTGATCCAGGCAGCCGAAGAACTGCTCGACGGAACGGGTTACCAGTTCTCGCGCTACAAGCCGATCCTGCAGGCCGTGGACCAGAATCTGGACGATACCGACTGGCTCAATCGCCTGCTCGATCGCGCATCGGAAAACGCCGCCGATTTCATCGCATTCAAGAATCTGGTCGTCACGGCTGCACACATGAAGCACCGTGAACTCGGTGTGGCCAAGGCCAGCGCCTACCTGGCCGCACGCGAGGCCGCGCTGGCAGCCGATCCCAATGCCACCGTATACGACATGGCCAAGCTTGCCGAAGCGAGCTTTGCCGCGACGCAGAATACGGCGGAAGCGGGCCGCCTGCTGGAACTCGCCCGTGCCCAGGCCAAGGATCACTATGCGCTGACCCACATTGGCCGGCTGTATGCCAGCATGGGCAACGGCGCCAAGGCAGACGAACTCTACACCGCCGCCGCGGCTGCCTGCGCTGATGGCGATGCCTGCATTCAGTTCATCGACCGTCTGAAAGGGTTTGCCCTGCCCGCCGACATTCTGAAGAAATGGTACGCCGAATGCGGGACCCATCTGAGCAAACCGGCCGACAAACTGCGCTGGGCCGAGGGCATTGCCGATGCGCTGAACGACAAGGCCTGGGCAACCGAGGCGTATGGCCAGCTCGCCGGCCAGTTCAGCGGCGCCGATGCAGCACGCTTCGAACTCAGCCGCCGCTCGCGCGCCGACCTCAATTACTTCGGCGCAACCCGCCGCCACTAAGCGGCAACCGGCGGCTCAAGCGGCCCGGCCCCTCGGCCAGGCCGCCGGACACGCTGAAATACCCCTTTAAACAGCCCGGTTGAACGGGCTGTTTTTCTTTGTACACTTCAAGATAGAGTTTCTTCCTGGAGACGTACATGGTTGAAAACCTTTCCGCCCTTATCGATACCGTGCAGAAAAACTGCACCATCGCCGATGCCCGCCACGCGCGCGACATGACGATGTGCACCTTCTTGCTGGAAATGCGCGAGTACTACCGCTGGGAAATGGAAATTCCCTACGGCGCGCGCCTGCCCAAGGACGAACTCGGCGACTGGCTGAATGCACGCGAGAGCCTGTGGGATACGGTCGAAGACGAGGCGTTTGCGCCACTGCCGCTTAACGAAACGGGGATCGACCCGTTCGAGGCCAACGATGTCAATCGCGCGCTGATTCCTTTTGGGCTGGTCTACAGCAGCGGGCTCGGACGTTTTCGCAAACCCCATTTTGTTCTGGCAGAGCTCAAGCACGCCGAAGTGCGCGAGGGCATGCAGGTGCTGGTGGCTGGCTGCGAATATGCACGAGACCTGATTGCGCCGCCGGCGGCAATGCGCGATGGCGCCATTTTTCTGCGCATGGACGCGGTGCGCCGGTTGCTGTGGAACAAATACGAAGAATGGCAGTGGAAGGAAAAAGATACCGCACTGGGGCGCGCCTTTACCTACTATGACTTTGCGCATGACGTCGAGCGCGGGCTCGACCGCATGACCGAGGCAGAAAGCGAGGTGATGATCCTGCACGAGATCGGCGAAGCACGCGCAGAATCACTGCTGGGCGAAGACTGGAACACGATGCTCGGCCAACTCACATCGCGCCATGCCGAACTTCTGGTGCGCGCCGTGCGCGACCATCTGGCCGACTGCCTGGTGACGCTGCCGACGCTGCTCGAACGCGAGGCCATCGGCTCGCTGCATTTTTACCTGGCCAACCTGTCCGGCTTGCGGCGCGCGCTGTTCCCGGCATTGCCGCAGTCTTATGAAAACTGGCTGGAGAGCCAGGACACGGCCCAACTGGCCCGGATGGTGGCTGCGGCCGAAAGCCACTGGCTGGACGCGGCGCAGCGACTCGTCGCGACCTACCATCGCGATCCGCAACAGGGCGACGTTAAGTTCAATGCGCTTGCGGGCGGCGACCTCGCCGCGCTGAAACACTAGGCCGGACAAACGAGCGGTTTCCCGCCCGTTTGTCCGGCGCAACGACTCAGGCGGGAACGGTCGTTTCCTGCCCTAAAGGACTCCGATTCACTACGCACTAAAGTGCGTGTGAAATCGTATGCCCCAGTTGGGCGGCAATGGTGTCGAGCAGTTGCTGTTCCTGGTAGGGCTTGCCCAGGTATACGTTGACGCCTATTTCCAGTGCGTGATTGCGATGCTTGTCCGCCGTGCGGGAGGTGATCATGATGATCGGCACCGCTTTCAGCTTGTCGTCATTGCGCATCACGCGGGCAAGCTCGAAGCCGTCCATGCGCGGCATTTCGACATCGAGCAGCACCACGTCCGGAACCAGATCATGCATTTTTTCCAGCGCGTCGACGCCGTCTTTTGCGCTGTCGACACGGAAACCCTCACGGCTCAGCAAGCGTGTGGTGATCTTGCGCACGGTGAGCGAATCGTCCACCACCAGGACCAAAGGAGCCTGTATCGCAGCACTGACTTCAACGGGTGCAGCGTGCTCCACTGCCGTCTGCGACACGCTGGCCCAGCGCAGTGCCAGCGGCACCGGGTTCAGGATCAGCATCACGCGGCCATCGCCACGAACGGTCGCGCCGGCCACGCCCGTAATGCGCGCCATCTGCGGGCCGATGTTCTTGACCACGATTTCGCGCGTGCCTTCGATCTGGTCGACCAGAATGGCAGCCTGACTGGCGCCGCTGGCAAGCAGCAGCACCGGGTTGGTGCGCTGGACTTCATGCACCGCCTCGGTGTCGCCCAGCAGATGCGGCAGATAGGAGAACGGATAGCGCACGCCCCGCCACGTCACTTCGCCTGCAGCCATCGCCTGCTCGAGTTCTGCCGGCTTGAACTCCAGCACCTGCTGCACCAGCGGCGTCGGCAGCGCGTAATCGTGTTTGTTTGCCTGAACGATCACCGCCTGGGTCATCGCCAGCGTAAGCGGCAGGTAAATATTGAAGCGGGTGCCAGCACCCGAAGTGGATTCAATATCGATACGGCCGCCCAGGGCAGCGATTTCACTCTTCACCACATCCATGCCGACGCCGCGTCCCGCAACCTGACTGACCGCATCGGCGGTGGAAAATCCGGCGGTAAAGATCAGCTGCGCCAGCAGGGTGTCGGTAGGCTCGACACCGGGCATCAGCAGACCGAGGGCGTCAGCCTTTTCACGAATGCGTGCGTAGTTGAGACCGGCTCCGTCATCCTTCACCGTCAGCATCATTTCGTTTCCGGACTGACGTGCGGAGAGCACGATCTCGCCGAATTCAGGCTTGCCGGCGGCATGACGTTCCGCGGGCGTTTCAATGCCGTGCGCCAGCGCGTTACGCAGCAGGTGTTCCAGCGGCGCGGTCACTTTTTCCAGCACCGATCGGTCGATTTCCAGATCGCCGCCCTGAATGTCGAGCTGCGCGCGCTTCTCCACATCGCGCGCCGTCTGACGCACGGTGCGGTACAAGCGCTCGGCCACTGAATACAGGGGCACCATGCGCACCCGCAGCAGGTTCTGTTGCAGTTCGCGATTCAGCCGCGTCTGCTGAATCAGCGCGGCATCCGCCTCGCCCAGGCGGGCCAGCAAAATGTGCTGAACGGTGGAAATATCGTTCACGCTTTCGGCCAGGAAGCGGGTGACCTCCTGGAAACGGGTGAAGCGATCGAATTCCAGCGGGTCGAATTGCTCGGCGACGCCTTGCGCCTGGAAAGTTGCCTGCATCTGCGATTCGGCCTGGATTTCGACCTCGCGGATGTGGCCGCGCAGGCGCGCCAGCGCCTCCGACAGTTCGTTGACGTGGCGCTTGAAGGCGAACACTTCGCTCTCGATACGCGAACGCGCGATGGCCACCTCGCCCGCCTGGTTAACCATGCGATCGACCCAGTCAGCGCGCACACGCAGGGTCAGGGCATTACTTTCGCGCGTGACCGGCTGCGCAAGCGGATCCGCTATCGACACCACCGCCGCGGGTGTCCCGGCGGGGGCGAGCACCGGTTCGACGGGAGCATCCAGCGGCGCGGCGCTGTCTTCGGACGCCGCAGCAAGGTCACCCTGCTTCAAGCGCTCCACCGCCTCGGCCAGACGGTCGAGCTGTGCTTCCAGCGTATCGAAGACATCGGCGTCTGCGGACAGATGCCCTTCGATCACGGCGATCACCCGCGATTCCATGACATGCGTCAACTCGCCCAGGCGCATCGCGCCGACCATGCGCGCACTGCCCTTGATGGTGTGGAGGGTGCGGCGCAGGGCATCACGCGCGGACATCACGCCCGGCGCAGATTTCCAGGAACGCAATTGCGCGCTGGCATCCGGTACCAGGCTATCGGCTTCCTCCAGAAAAATCGGCAACAGCTGCGCATCGATTTCATCCTTAATCTCGCGCCGGTCAAACACCGGTGCCGGTGCCGCGGGCTTGAAGCCGGGCACCAGGGCACTGACGTCAGGCAGGCCGGATTCGGCGGCGGCTTGATGGGCTTCGGCAGCGGTCGCTTCGACGCTTTCCGCTGCCTGCACGGCAACCGGATCAAGGGCTTCGAACGCCAATTCGGTAACGGGCTCGGCAGCCAGCTCATCCTCCAGTTCGCCCAGGGTTGCAATCAGATCGCTTGCCGGTTCCGGCAACTGCCGGTTTTCAATGGCCGCGAGCATGTCCTGCAGGCGCGCGATCGTATCCTGGAGCAGTTGCAGATGCGATGACGGCAACGGCGCCAAAACAAAGCGGTTGCAGTACTGCTCGAGCGCCTGCGACAAATCAGCCAGGGTCGTGAAGCCAGCCGTTCCCGCAATGCCGCCCAGCGTATGAATGGCACGCCGCGCGTGCTCGCTGACAGGGCTGTTGGCGACCTCGGCATGGCGTTCGGATTCTTCCTGCAACACGGCCAGACGCTGATGCGCTTCAATGATGAAAATTTCATACAGATTGCCGGAGAGACAAACCGATCCGATGCAGACCTCGTCGGCGACGTCCATTTCGGCAGGCGCCTCAGCGTGCACTGCGCCGGCGTCCTCGAACGCCACCGACTCTTCGCGCTGCAGGGGCGCCGTTTCTTCTTCCGCATCCGCGGCAGGTTCCATATCCGTGGCAAGTTCCGCGTCCACGGCCGCTGTTTCGTCAGGCTGCGCAACGTCAGGCAGCGCAACATCTGCCTGCGTCAGCACAGCAGGTTCAGGCGTCACCAGAGCGGCTTCGACGGGAACCTCTTCGTCATCCGCAGCCGTTTCCTCGTCCGGCACCGCGATCGCATCGTCAGGCACGGCCGCGGCAGGCGGCAATGACGGGTGCGCGGCTTCCAGCTCGTCTGCAGGGCCGATTTCAGGCTCGGCTTCGGCAACAGACGCAGGTTCGGCGTCGTCCGGCATGGCCGGCAACGCTTCCTCGATTGCGGCCTCTACCGGCACAACGGCTTCAGCCATGACGGCAGCCGGCGCAGGTGCGGCATCCAGCGCCTGCCCCTTGGCCAGTCGGTCGATGTTGTCCAGCAATGCCGGAACCGGCAGCGTCCGGGGCTGATTGGCCAGCAGTGCGTCCACCCAATCCTGCAACACACCGCGGGCATGTCCGATTACCTGCAGCAAATCGCTGCTGGCGGGTTTTTTCTCCCCCAGCCAGCCGTTCATCATCTGTTCAAGCTGCCATGCCGTTTCACCCAGCTCGAGCAGGCCAACCATGCGGCCACTGCCCTTCAGGGTATGGAAGCCACGACGGATTACCGTCAGGGATTCCTGGTCATCTGGATTGTTCTGGCACGCCGTGCTTGACTCACCCAGTGCCGCCAGCACTTCGTTGGCTTCTTCCAGGAAGATCTCCAGCAGTTCCGGTTCGACCCCTTCAGGAATTGCGCACAGCAAGGTATCTTCAGCAGGCGCCTGATCGGCGGGCTCAGGCACGGCAGCGGCTTCCGCCTGCATCGGTGCGGAGTCGGCGAATTCGGCAGAAGCGACATGTACCGGCTGTGCATGCTCAATCACCGCGCCGTACGCGGGCGCGCTGGCCGCATCGGTCAGGGTGACGCTCGCCGCAGTCGTTTCTTCAACCACCGCTTCTGCTGTGTCTGGCGCGGCCACCTCGATGATGGCAGCGGGTGCAGCGGCTTCCGGCGCAGCCGGGATGTCTGCTGCAGGCCGCTCCGGCAAGGCGAGGGCGGTCAATGCGGCAATGTCGGCATCAAGCGCCGGCGGCGCTTCGGCTGCATTGCGACTGAGGTCGAGCGCGGCACGCGTCTGCCGTTTCAGTACCTCGTCGTCGATCAGTTCGGCATCCCGACCGAGTTCCG
>JBFHXL010000085.1:0-7241 GCA_041599035.1 Thiobacillus sp.
ATAGGATGCGCCGAGCACCTTGGGCGTGACCTCGCTGAATACCAGAATCAGAAAAGTCAGAAGCAGGGTCGCCAGCGACAAGGCAAGATCCGAATCGCCATACAGACGAATGGAAATGACCGTTGCCAGCGTGGCCGCCGCGATATTGATCAGATTATTGCCGAGCAGAATCACGCCCAGCAATTTGTCGGTCTGGTTCAGCAGCGACAGGGTCAATATCGCGGCACGGTGGCCGGTTTCGGCAGCATGGCGCAGGCGATAGCGGTTGATCGCCATCATGGCGGTTTCGGATGCCGAAAAGCAGGCCGACAGGAACAGCAAACCTGCGAGCAGGCCAAACAAGGTACCGATAGACAAAGCTTCCAAAGGCTATTCCCGAAAAAAGGGGCTCAAGGGTGCAACCGGGCGAACGACTCAGCGCCCGAGCAACACTTCGAGCACAAACTGGGTGCCCAGATAAGCTAGCAGCAGCAGCGTGAAGCCGGTGATGGTCCAGACCAGCGCCGTGCGTCCGCGCCAGCCCCGGAAGTGTCGTCCCAGCAACAGCCCGCCGAACACCAGCCAGGACAGGATGGCGAACACGGTCTTGTGGGAAAACTGCAAAGCCTGGCCGAAAAGCTCCTCAGAGAAGAAGATTCCGCTCAATACCGCCAGGGTCAGCAGCGCGAAGCCCCCGCCGACGGCCTTAAACAGCATCGCTTCCAGCGTCAGCAGGGGGGGCGCGCCATCCTGCAGAAACGCGCCACGATGCAGCTTCTTTTCCAGCAGCGTCATCAGCACGGCATGCAACGCCGCCACCGCCAGCAAGCCATAGGCGAGAAAGGACACGACCAGGTGCGCACGCAATGCCAGCGCCTGCGAATCGGGAATCGGATGGGTGGCGGTGAACAATGCCATGATCAGCACCGATGCCGCTGCCAGCCCGCTCACCCACGACTGCAAGCGCGCCAGCGGCGCGCCCTGGCTGGAAAACCAGTAAACCAGCGCCGTCAGCCACAAGATGGTCGAGAGGGAATTGCCGAATCCGAGCCGGATATCGCCCTGCCCCAGCATCGACTGATAGATCAGCGCGCCATGAGCCAGCAAGGCCAGCGGCAGCAAAAAGCGCACCGATGCGGCGGGCAATGGGCGCTGCAGGCGCCAGGCCACCCAGCCATAGAGCGCGCTCACACACAAAGTAACCAGCAATAGCGGAGACATTCGTTAAAATGGAAATTGAATTCAGCCAGCCTTATTATCCATGCCGCCTCCGGCGGCAACAAGGAAGCCATGTTAGATAATCTTAGCGGACGCCTTGCCGGCGTCGTCAAAAACCTGCGCGGACAAGCGCGCATCACCGAAGCCAATGT
This sequence comes from Thiobacillus sp., assembly GCA_041599035.1. GTDB lineage: Bacteria > Pseudomonadota > Gammaproteobacteria > Burkholderiales > Thiobacillaceae > Thiobacillus. Next base: position 1,350 of record JBFHXL010000085.1, read on the forward strand.
GCAGGACACCCTGCGCCAGGTGCGCCTGGCCCTGCTTGAAGCCGACGTTGCCTTGCCGGTCGTCAAGGATTTCATCGAGGCGGTCAAAACCCGCGCACTGGGCCAGGAAGTGCTCACCAGCCTGTCGCCGGGCCAGGCCCTGATCGGCATCGTCCACCAGGAACTCACCCGTCTGATGGGGGGCGACAATGCCGAGCTGAATCTGGCTGCCGCCCCACCCGCCGTCATTCTGATGGCAGGCCTGCAGGGCTCCGGTAAAACGACCACCAGCGGCAAACTGGCGCTGCTGTTAAAAAATCGCAAGAAAAAGGTTTTGCTCGCCTCGGCCGACGTTTACCGCCCCGCCGCCATCGAACAACTGCGGCTGCTCGCCAAACAACTCGATGTCACCTTCTTCGAAGCGGGCGACGAACGCGATCCGCTGAAAATTGCCCGGGCAGCGCAAGACCACGCACGCAAACAGTTCTTCGACGTGCTGATCGTCGACACCGCCGGCCGCCTGGCGATCGACGAGGCGATGATGGCCGAAATCAAGGCATTGCACGCGGCGGTCAACCCGATCGAAACCCTGTTCGTGGTCGATGCCATGCAGGGCCAGGACGCGGTCAACGTCGCCCGCGCCTTCAACGAAGCGCTGCCGCTCACCGGCATCGTGCTGACCAAGCTCGACGGCGATTCACGCGGCGGCGCCGCGCTGTCGGTGCGGCAGATCACCGGCAAGCCGCTCAAGTTCATCGGCATCAGTGAAAAACCTGCCGGGCTGGAAGCATTTCACCCCGAGCGCATGGCGCAGCGCATCCTCGGCATGGGCGATGTGCTCTCCCTGATCGAGCAGGCACAGGGGTCGGTCGATCTGGCCGAAGCCAAGAAACTCGCCGACAAGGTCAAGAAAGGCAAGGACTTCGACCTCGAGGACTTCAAGGCGCAAATCCAGCAGATGCGCAAGATGGGCGGGATGTCGGCGCTGATGGACAAGTTGCCCGGCGCCGGGCAAATGAACATGCCGGCAGGCGCCGACGACAAGTCCGTCAACCGGATAGAAGGCATCATCAACAGCATGACCCCGCTGGAGCGCCGCAAGCCCGACATCCTCAAGGCCTCGCGCAAGCGCCGCATCGCCGCGGGTGCCGGGGTGCAGGTGCAGGAGGTCAACAAGCTGCTGAAGCAGTTCGAGCAGGCGCAAAAGATGATGAAAATGATGGGCAAGGGCGGCCTCTCCAAAATGATGCGCGGCATGAAGGGGATGATGCCCGGAATGCGCTAATGCCTGCCCACTGGCAAGTCGGTGAATTTTGAGTATAATTCGCGGTTTTCTCCGTTTCCCGGTGGGTTGAACCATGGTCGTAATTCGTCTTTCGCGCGGCGGCGCCAAAAACCGTCCTTTCTACAACGTGGTGGTGGCCGATTCGCGCTGCCGTCGTGACGGCCGCTTCATCGAGCGCGTCGGCTTCTACAATCCGGTGGCGCCCGAAGGCGCCGAGGCACTGCGTCTGGACCAGGAGCGCATCAGCTACTGGACCGGAAACGGCGCCCAGATGTCCGACACCGTCGCCCGCCTGGTCAAGAAGAGCAAGCCCGCTGCCGCTGCTGCCTGATTCAAGGCTGGTTTGAGCCAGGACGAAGCGTGAGCCAGGACAGCGACTGGGTGGTGATGGGTCGCGTGGCCGCCCCGTTCGGCATCAAGGGCTGGATCAAGGTTCAGCCCTTTAGCGAGGATCCGGGCACGCTGATGGATTTTGAATCCTGGCGTATCGGACGCGGCACCGAGCATCGGCATTACAGCGTCGAAGCCACCCAGGACCATAGCAACGCAATGGTCGCCAAACTGGAAGGCATCGACGACCGTGACGCGGCCTATGCCCTGCGCGGTCAGGAAATCTCGGTGGCGCGCAGTTCGCTGACGCCGCCAGACGAGAACGAGTATTACTGGTCGGACCTGATCGGCCTTACCGCGGTCAACCGCGAGGGGGTCGAACTCGGCAAGGTGGACAGCCTGATGGAAACCGGCGCGCAGGATGTGCTGGTGATCAAGGGCAAGCGTGAACACCTGATTCCGTTCATCGCGCAATTCGTCGGCAAGGTCGACGTGGCGGGCGGACAGATCGAGGTGGACTGGGGCGAAGATTATTAAGGAGAAAGGGGTGCGCTTCGATGCCGTCACGCTTTTCCCCGAAATGTTCGATGCCGTACTGGATTACGGCATCACCCGGCGCGCGCTGGATCGCGGGTTGTACCGGTTCAAATCGTGGAACCCGCGCGATTTCACCGACGACCCGCACCGCAGCGTGGACGACCGCCCCTACGGCGGCGGCCCCGGGATGCTGATGCAGGCCGAACCGCTGGATCGCGCCTTGAATGCCGTCCAGCAAGATCTGGCCAGCGAAAATTTAACGCCCTGGGTGGTGCATTTTTCCCCGCGGGGCCGCCCGCTGACCCACCAGCGGGTGATGGAACTGAAACAAAAACCCGCGCTGGTTTTATTGTGCGGGCGCTACGAAGGCATCGACGAGCGGTTGCTGCAGCGCCGCGTGGACGAAGAAGTTTCGCTGGGTGACTTTGTGTTGTCCGGCGGCGAACTCCCCGCGCTGGCCTTGATGGACGCCCTCATCCGGCAACTGCCGGGTGCGTTGAACGACGCCGATTCGGCGGTGGAAGATTCCTTCGCCAACGGCCTGCTCGACTGCCCGCACTACACCCGGCCCGAAGTCTGGCAAGGGGAAGAAGTACCGGAGGTATTGAAAAGCGGCAACCACGCCGCGATCGCCGAATGGCGCTTGCGGCAAAGCCTGACGATCACGGCAGCCCATCGCCCCGATCTGCTGGCGAAGCGCGGATTGTCGAAGCAGGAACAGGATATTCTCGCGGCGCACCCCGGTGCGGCGCAGAAAAAAGCGGGACGGGGTTAACCCGGCCCATGTGAAACGGCGTGATGTCCGTCTGGTGGTCTGATTGACCCGACGATGCACCTCTCCCGCCAGATGCAAGGAACCATCATGAACATCATCGAGCAACTCGAACAGGAAGAAATCGCCCGCCTGGGCAAAACCCTCCCCGACTTCGCCCCCGGCGACACCATCGTCGTCCAGGTGAAGGTGAAGGAAGGCAACCGCGAGCGTCTGCAGGCTTACGAAGGCGTCGTCATCGCCAAGCGCAACCGCGGCCTCAACTCGGCGTTCACCGTGCGCAAGATCTCCGCCGGCGAAGGCGTCGAGCGTACCTTCCAGACCCACTCGCCGCTGGTCGCCAGCGTCGAGGTCAAGCGTCGCGGCGACGTCCGTCGCGCCAAGCTGTACTACCTGCGCGAGCGTTCCGGCAAGTCCGCACGCATCAAGGAAAAACTGCCCGCCCGCAAGGCCAAGGGGCCTGCTGCAGCTGCCGAATAAGCAGATTTTCTGCTGCAATACAAAACGCCCGCTTGATGCGGGCGTTTTTGTTAGTGCTCGGCAAGCATGGTGGTCGGGATTTTCGCGCTTGATCGCAAATCCCTGGTCTAGAATGCGGCCATGCACGCGTATGACGCCATCCTTCCTGCCCCAATGTGTCCGCTCGGCGTCCGCTTCAGCGGCGATACGCTGACACGGCTGGACTTCCTGCCCTCCCACGCCAGCAGTTCCGCCAAACCCGATGCACGCACGCGCCAACTGGCTCACGAACTGGATGCTTACTGGGACAATCCCGGTCACCGGTTCGATTTGCACGTTGCTCCGCACGGCACGCCATTTCAGCTAAAGGTGTGGCATGCACTGAAAGCCATCCCGGCCGGACAAGCGATGACGTATGGCGCACTGGCGAAACGGCTTGCCACGGCGGCGCGGGCAATCGGGCAGGCGTGCGGATCGAACCCGCTTCCGATTGTCATCCCATGTCATCGCGTGGTGGCCGCGAATGGCCTGGGCGGCTTCATGCACGCCTCGTCAGGAACGCCGCTGAACGTGAAAGCCTGGCTGCTGGCCCACGAAAAGAGTACGCGTACACCGCCATGAACGCAGCGCTGGTTGACCGGTTTTGCGATCACGTGTGGCTGGAAGACGGACTTTCCGAACTGACGCTGGCAGCGTATCGGCGCGATCTGCAGGCCTTTGGCAGTTGGCTGGAAAAGACGCGCAAGCAGGATTTGCACGCTGCCGCATCGGGCGACGTCGAGGCCTACCTGGCATGGCGTTTTGCGCAGCATGCGCAACCACGCAGCGCCGCACGCTACACCTCGACCCTGAAGCGCTTTTATCGCTACCTGTTGCGCGAGAACCTGATCGTCACCGACCCCACGCTCAATCTCGACAGCCCCAAGCTGCCGCGCTCGCTGCCGAAAACGCTGACCGAGGCCGATGTGGAACGCCTGCTCGACAGCGCCGACACGAGCACGCCGCTGGGACTGCGCGACCGCGCCATGCTGGAAACGCTGTACGCAACCGGCCTGCGGGTGTCCGAACTGGTGGGACTGAAGCTGACTGCGGTGAACCTCAACGACGGCGTGCTGCGGGTGACGGGAAAGGGCAACAAGGACCGACTAGTGCCACTGGGCGAGGAAGCGGTTGTGTGGCTCAAGCGTTATCTGGCAGACTCGCGCCCGCTGCTGCTAAACAAACAGCTCTCCGATGCCGTATTCGTCACCGCCCGCGGGGACGGCATGACGCGGCAGGCATTCTGGTATCTGATCAAACGTCGGGCGCGCGTCGCCGGCATTACGCGCCCGCTGTCGCCGCACACGCTGCGCCACGCCTTTGCCACCCACCTGCTCAACCACGGTGCCGACCTGCGGGTGGTGCAGATGCTACTCGGTCACAGCGACATTTCCACCACGCAGATCTACACGCATGTGGCGCGCGAACGGATGAAGCAGTTGCACGCCCAACACCACCCACGCGGATAAATCACCGCCCATCCTGCGGCGTCTCGATCCGTTCCATCAGATAGCACAGGCAATCCTGGCGAATCACGCGCTCGTCACGCGTCAGCATGGCGGGCATCAGGCGCTGCCTGAGCGCAATCTCGCCGCGCTGATAATCGAACATGCGCTCGCCAATGTCCTCACCGTTCTCGTTCACCACCCACAATCTGGCTGAACTGTCCGAACGCACCTGCCCCAGATGGATGCCCCGCTCCAGTTCGCGAAAATTGAAGTGATCGAGCTCGGGCACGAAATTGATGTCGGCTTCCGAGGAATTGAACCCGAAGCTCACATGTTCCGGAACCTTGACCGTGGCGACGGTATGGAACAAATCAATGTCATGCGGCGCGACCGCATGCGCCGGAAACTCGGACAGATGCAGGCAGGCTTCCACGAATTCGACGGCATGCGCGACACTTTCGGGCAAGCCGGGCTTGCCGCACTCGACCGTGACCGACGGGCACAACTCGGCAAAGGCGGCCGACTGCACGCCACGCGGGCGGATGAAATACACCACCACGCGCGAAAACAGCGTGGCCAGATGCAGGAAATCCTGCTCCAGCCGGTTGACACAGGCGTAATGCGGATTGAGGCCGGTGTTGTTGTGGATGTCGATGCTGGCGAACACCCCGCGGGTGCGCATCGTATCGACCACCTGCTGCATCATGGCCGACTCGGCCGACGACGCGTCTTCGCTGCCGGGCCACACCCGGTTGTAATCCGGCTGCCCGTCAAGGCGGCGCAAACCCAAACGCGCCGCGTCGATGTTGCCGATAAAAAGCGACAGCGCACGCGGCAATTCGGTATCCGCATATTTTTTCAGCACCGACTGCACCGCCAGCCAGCCGGTATCTTCGTTGCCGTGCAGCAATACCGACACAAACAGGGGCGGCTGGCGCCGGCCCGGCAAGTGGATCAGCGCCGGGCCGGCCAGCACTTCGCCCAGCCGCGATGCAGGCAGGTCGAGCAAGCCTTCCGGCAGCGAGTCATATTGGGTCAGCATC
>JBFHXL010000086.1:0-7230 GCA_041599035.1 Thiobacillus sp.
ATGCTGCAGCAATTCGCGCAGCAGCGCGTTATTGAGCGCGTGGCCGGATTTGTAGGCCTCGAAGGCGCCGATGATGGGGTGCCCCAGCAGGTACAGGTCGCCGATGGCGTCGAGCACCTTGTGTTTGACGAATTCGTCGTCGTAGCGCAGGCCGTCCTGGTTCAGCACGCGGAATTCATCCATGACGATGGCGTTGTCGAGCGAACCGCCCAGCGCAAGGCCCTGGTTGCGCAGATATTCGACCTCGTGCATGAAGCCGAAGGTGCGCGCGCGCGCGACCTCCTTCGTATAGGCGGTGTCGGCAAAATCGATGCTGACGGTCTTGCCGCTCTTGTCGAACACGGGATGCTTGAAGTCGATGGTGAATTCGACCTTGAAGCCGTTGTGCGGAACGAAGCGCGCCCATTTGTCGCCGTCGCGCACTTCGATCGGCCGGGTGATACGCACGTAGCGCTTGGGCGCGTCCTGCTCGACGATGCCGGCAGACTGCAGCAAAAACACGAACGGCGCCGAGGAGCCGTCCATGATGGGAATTTCGGGGCCGGTCAGATCGACCAGCAGGTTGTCGATGCCGAGGCCCGCCAGCGCGGACATCAGGTGCTCGACGGTGGCCACCTTGGCAGGGCCGGACTCGAGCATCGAGCACAGCCGGGTATCGGTAACCAGATAAGGGTCGGCGGTGAGTTCGGCGGGCGGATCGAGATCCATCCGCCGGAACACGATGCCGGTGCCGGGGCCGGCCGGGCGCAGGGTCATCTCGACCTTGACGCCGGAATGCAGGCCGACCCCGGTCGCCTTGACCGGGGTTTTCAGGGTGCGTTGCTTGATCATCTTGTTATTTTAACCGCTCGATGAGCTCAGACAGGCATGCGCGGGAATCCGGATTGGGGTCGGATTCCCGTTATCGGCTCGCCCGCCGCGATGCGCGCAGCCCGCCGGCGGCGTCCTCAGTCGGCCTGGCGACGCAGGAATGCCGGAATATCGAGGGTGTCGATACCGGAGTCGGTCATTGCCTGGATGGTGCGCGAACGGCGGTTGATCATCACGCTGGGCACATCATCGTTGTCTCCCATCATCATCGGCGCATCGTCGGTGCCGGTGCGGATGACCTGCATCGGCTTGGGCTGCTGGCGCGCAACCGGGCTGCCCAGACCGGTGGCCACCATGGTGACGCGCAGGTTTTCTTCCATGCTGTCGTCGAGCACCTGGCCGACGATGACGCTGGCTTCCTCGGCGGTGAATGCCTTGATGGTGTTCATCACCTCGTGGATTTCACGCATCTTGACGTTGGACGAGGCGGTGATGTTGACCAGCACACCACGTGCACCGGCCAGGTTGACGTCTTCCAGCAGCGGGCTGGCGACGGCCTGTTCGGCGGCGATACGCGCACGGTTTTCACCGCTGGCCATGGCCGAGCCCATCATCGCCATGCCCATTTCGCTCATCACGGTACGCACGTCGGCAAAGTCGACGTTGACGAGACCGGGGCAGTTGATGACTTCGGCGATGCCGCCGACGGCGCCGTGCAGCACGTTGTTGGCAGCCTTGAAGGCGTCGAGCATGGAAACGTCGTCGCCCAGCACCTGCATCAGCTTCTCGTTGGGGATGATGATCAACGAGTCGACATGGCGCGCCAGTGCCTCGATGCCGGCGTTGGCCGCGCGCACGCGCTTGCCTTCGAACATGAAGGGCTTGGTGACGACGGCCACGGTGAGGATGCCGAGCTCCTTGGCGACTTCGGCCACCACGGGTGCGGCGCCGGTGCCGGTGCCGCCGCCCATGCCGGCGGTGATGAACAGCATGTCGGCGCCATCGATCAGTTCGGCAATGCGCTCGCGGTCTTCCAGCGCGGCTTCGCGGCCGACATCGGGGTTGGCGCCCGCGCCCAGGCCCTTGGTCACCCCATTGCCCAGCTGCAGTTGCAGCTTGGCCTGGTTGCGCTTCAGTGCCTGCGAATCGGTGTTGATGGCGATAAATTCCACGCCATTCAAACCCGAGTCGATCATGTGATCGACCGCGTTGCCGCCGCAGCCGCCCACGCCAATCACCTTGATCACTGCATCCTGGGTGTCTACATCCATCAGTTCAAACATAGTGCTCTCCTCCTTCTTCCCAATCAAAAAAAACCACACTCAAAATCCATTGGCGTGTTTGCCGCGAAATGTTTCGCATCCGGCACGACCACCAAATTCCGTTTCAACGTCGCCTGCTCAATCCCAGCCACACGGCGTCAGAAATTGCCCTTGAACCAGCTTTTCATGCGCTCAAAAATGTCCTTCAAATTGTTGCCCGACAGCTTCGGCGCATCGCGTCCGCGCGCCTCCAGGCCGGCCAGCAGCAGGCCCATGCAGGTGGCATAGCGCGGGTTGTGCATCACATCGCCCAGTCCGCCTTCGTAGCGCGGCCATCCCATGCGCACCGGCATGTGAAAGACCTCCTCGCCCAGCTCGACCATGCCCTGCATCCCCGCCGACCCGCCGGTGATGACGATGCCGGACGACAGCAGCTCCTCGAAACCGCTGCGCCGCAACTCGGCCTGCACCAGCGAATACAGCTCTTCCATGCGCGGCTCGATGAACTCGGCCAGGGTCTGCCTGGACAGCGTACGCGGCGGCCGGTCGCCGATCCCGGGCACTTCGATCATGTCGCGCGCGTCGGCCAGCTGGCGCAGTGCGCAGCCATAGCGCACCTTGATGTCTTCGGCCTCCTTGGGCGGCGTGCGCAAGGCCACGGCGATGTCGTTGTTGACCTGGTCGCCCGCCACCGGAATGACGGCGGTATGGCGGATCGCGCCATTGGTGAACACGGCGATGTCGGTGGTGCCGCCGCCGATATCGACCAGGCACACGCCGAGCTCCTTTTCGTCCTCGGTCAGCACCGCCATCGCCGAGGCCAGCGGTTGCAGCACCAGATCGTCGACTTCGAGCCCGCAGCGGCGCACGCACTTGATGATGTTCTGTGCCGCCGACACCGCGCCGGTGACGATGTGCACCTTCACCTCGAGGCGCACCGCGCTCATGCCGAGCGGGTCGCGCACGTCCTCCTGGCCATCGACGATGAACTCCTGCGGAATGGTGTGCAGGACCTGCTGATCGGTCGGAATGTTGACCGCGCGTGCGGTTTCCACCACGCGGTCGACGTCCATCTGGCTGATTTCCTTGTCCTTGATGGCGAACATGCCGTGCGAATTGAAGCTCTTGATATGGCTGCCGGCGATGCCGGTATAGACATCGCGGATCTTGCAGTCGGCCATCAATTCGGCCTCTTCCAGCGCGCGCTGGATGGCGTTGACGGTGGCCTCGATGTTGACGACCACGCCACGCCGCAATCCGCGTGACGGATGGGTGCCCATGCCGATGATTTCCAGTTCGTCCTCCTCGTTTATTTCGGCAACGATGCAGACGATCTTGGAGGTGCCGATATCGAGGCCGACAAGCAGGTTTTTAGGGTCTCTTGGCTTACTCATTGTGTATGGCACTCATGTTTTACTTGGTTTGAATGGAGACGCGCCATGTGGCATCCGGACCGCAAACCCGTCCGGATAACGCAAGTCGACCGTGACGGGCGAATTCAAGGCAAGCGACCCGGGTGCGACAGCGTCGTGCGCCTGTGCCGCATCCGGCGAACCTGTGCTCGCCGCCACCTGCGCGGCAAACACCCTGGGATACAGGGCGACGAAACGTGCCAGACGCGCATCGGCCTGCTCCCGGCCCAGCGCAAGCTGCATGCCGTCGTCCAGGCGAAGACGCCATGCACGGCGCGGCGACAGGCGCAACTCGCTGATCGTCATACCGAGCGGGCGCAGGGCGGCCTGATAGCGCCGATAGGCGGCCACCACTTCGTCGCTGCTGTTTTCGGGTCCGTAAAGCCGCGGCAGGGACTGGTTCAGGGCGGCGACAAACACGGTACCGGCCTCGCTCAGCAACGCGTTGTCATTCCAGCGCGCCAGCGGCTTGTGCTCGACCAGCGATACGACCAGGGTGTCGGGCCAGCGCCGTTCCACCCGCGCCTCGCTGACCCACGGCAGTTTTTCCAGGCTGTTGCGCACGTGCTCGAGGTCGACGGTAAAAAAGGTGCCGCGCACCATGCGTTCAGCCACCAGCCGGATCTGCGCTTCGGTCACGTGTGCCGTCGGCGTCCGGACTTCCAGCGCATGCAGGGCAAACCATGGTTGCGCCGCCAGCCAGCTAATCGCGCCATAGCCCAGCAGGCCGAGCGCGCCCCAGGTCAGCGCGCGCGCGAGCTGGCACAGTGGATGGGCGTCGAGTTCGGGTGCGGTCATGCCAGCGTCTGCTCCAGTATTTTCAGACAGAGTGCGTCGAAATCCAGACCGGCCACGCGTGCCGCCATCGGCACCAGGCTGTGATCGGTCATGCCGGGCGAGGTGTTCGCTTCCAGCAAGTACGGATTGCCCAGGCTGTCGAGCATCACATCGACCCGCCCCCAGCCGCGACCGCCGATCAGGCGAAAGGCATCCAGTGCCAGCTGGCGAAATGCCATTTCCTGCGAATCGAGCAAGCCGGCCGGACAGTGGTACTCGGTGTCGTTGCTTATATATTTGGCTTCGAAGTCGTAGAACGCCTTGTCCTGCGGTGGCTGCAAACGGATCAGCGGCAATGCGGTGTCACCCAGAATGCCGACCGTGAATTCGGCACCGTCGATGAACTTCTCTGCCAGCACCAGCGGGTCATGTTCGGCCGCCATGTCATATGCGGCTTTCAGCGTGCCATGCTCGGTCACCTTGCTCATGCCGATGCTGGAGCCTTCACGCGCAGGCTTGACGAAAATGGGCAGGCCGAGCTTTTTTTCGACCGCAGCAAAATCGCTGGCGGCGGTAAGAATTTCCCAATCGGCAGTTGGCAGGCCGGCGGCGCGCCACAACAATTTGGTGCGCCATTTATCCATGCCGATGGCCGATGCCATCACCCCGCTGCCGGTATACGGGATGTTCAGCAGTTCCAGCGCACCCTGCATGCAGCCGTCCTCGCCGTAGCGGCCGTGCAATGCGATGAAAACGCGATCGAACTCGCCGCTGATCAGGTCGCCAAGATTGCGATTGGCCGGGTCGAAAGCATGCGCATCGACGCCCTGCCGGCTTAGCGCCGCCAGCACTGCGGCGCCGCTATTGAGCGACACCGGGCGCTCGGCGGAGGTGCCGCCCAGCATGACCGCTACTTTTCCGAACCTGTTCACAGCCGCTCTCCGATAATCCGTACTTCGCGAATCAGCCGCACGTTGGTGCGCGTTTCCACGTTGTCTTCCACATGTTCGATCAGACGCTCGATATCGGTCGCCGTGGCATGGCCCAGATTGACGATGAAATTGGCGTGTTTTTCCGATACCTGTGCGCCACCGATGCGTGCGCCCTTGAGCCCGCACCGCTCGATCAGCCGGGCGGCGTAATCGCCGGGCGGATTGCGGAATACCGAGCCGGCGTTGGGCAGGCCCAGCGGCTGGGTGTCGATCCGTTTCTTGAGCAGTTCCTTGATCATTTCGCGCGACGCGGCCCCGTCTCCACGGGCCAGCCGGAACCAGCCGCCGACAAACCATTCCTGCAGCCCCTGTTTCAGCGCCACATGGCGATAGCCCGTCACGTACGCTTCCGGCAGGCGCTCGTTTATCTGCCCCTGACGATCCAGCGTCTGAACCTGGACCAGCCTGTCCCAGGTTTCGCTGCCATGGCAGCCGGCGTTCATCGCAATCGCCCCGCCGACGGTGCCGGGAATGCCGGACCAGAATTCCCCGCCGACCAGATTGTGATTGGCCGCAAAGCGCGCCAGCTTGGGCGAGGCGACCCCCGCCTGCGCATAGACCAGGGCCGTTTCGGCACCTTCCGGCGCGGGCGGCAGACCGTGCGTGCGGCTCTCGATTGCGAGCTTGGTCAGCACGCCGTGCAACAGGATGACCACCCCGGTCACGCCGCCGTCGCGCACCAGCAGATTGCTGCCGAGGCCGACCATGTGGATATCCTCGTGCGCGGGGACCGAGCGGATCAGCCAGGTCAGGTCCTCCAGGTCGGCCGGGATATAGACGCGTTGCGCATTGCCTCCGGCACGCCACGACACATGCTTTTTCATCGGCTCGTTGTAGAGAAAGTGCCCGCGCAGCACCTCTGCGGCGCCGTTGCCCAGATCCGTCTCGCTCATGCGGACGTCATGCCCCATGCCGCTCTCCCAGGGCAGGCGCGACCTGGCCTATACTGCCTGCACCCATCACCAGCACCACGTCATCCGCCTGCGCCAGATCGCGCACCGCGGCCGGCACATCGGCGACGGATTCCACGAACAGCGGCTCCACCTTGCCGGCAACCCGCACCGCACGCGCCAGCGCACGGCCATCGGCCGCCACGATGGGGGTCTCGCCTGCGGGATACACTTCGGTCAGCACCAGCACATCGGTTTCCGACAGCACCTTCACGAAATCCTCGAAGCAGTCGCGGGTGCGGCTGTACCGGTGCGGCTGGAACACCAGCAGCAGTCGCCGCCCCGGGAAGGCACCGCGTGCTGCGGCCAGCGTGGCGGCCATCTCCACCGGATGATGGCCGTAGTCATCGACCAGGCAATAGTGCCCGCCATCCCGTGCCGGCACTTCGCCGTAACGCTGGAAGCGCCGCCCCACGCCATGGAATTCGGCCAGCGCCTTAACGATGGCGTCATTGCCGGCGCCCACTTCGGTCGCTACCGCAATGGCCGAGAGCGCATTCAGCACGTTATGCATGCCGGGGTGATTCAGCACGATATCGAGATCCGCCATTCCTTCACGCTTGACCGTGAAACGCATCTGGCCATGCTCGAAGCGCGCATTGACCGCGCGCACCTGGGCCGATTCGTCGAAGCCGTAGGTGGTGATCGGCTTGGTGATGCGCGGCAGGATTTCGCGCACATTGGGGTCGTCGACGCACAGCACCGCCATGCCGTAGAAAGGCAGGCGCTGGCAAAAGTCGACGAACGCCTGTTTCAGCCGCTCGAAGTCATGGCCATAGGTGTCCATGTGGTCGGCGTCGATGTTGGTGACGATCGCGATCACCGGCGTGAGATAGAGGAAGGACGCATCCGATTCGTCGGCCTCGGCCACCAGAAAATCACCCTTGCCGAGCCGTGCATTGGTGCCAGCGGCCGTCAGTTTGCCGCCAATCACATAGGTCGGGTCCATCCCGGCCTCGCCGAGAATGCTGGCGACCAGGCTGGTCGTGGTGGTTTTGCCATGCGTGCCGGCAATGGCAATGCCCTG
>JBFHXL010000087.1:0-7213 GCA_041599035.1 Thiobacillus sp.
ACGCTGACCAAGGACGCGCCCGCGGGCGAACTCACCCTGTCGCGTGCCAAACAAACGACTATCAGCGGCTGGGTGCGGCCGGTCAAACAGAAAAAGGAAAACTGATCATGTGTGGCATTGTCGGCGCGGTCGCGCAACGTAACGTCGTTCCCATTCTGCTCGAAGGCCTGCGGCGCCTGGAATATCGCGGCTATGACTCGGCCGGACTGGTCATCATCAACGGCGGGTTGCAGCGCGTGCGTAGTGTCGGGCGCGTCGCCTCGTTGGCAGACGAATGTGTCGCACAGCAGGTGCACGGTCATCTCGGCATCGCGCATACACGCTGGGCCACGCACGGCGCGCCGTCGGAAGCCAACGCGCATCCGCACGTCAGCGGCAGGCTGGCGGTGGTGCACAACGGCATCATCGAAAACCACGAGGCCCTGCGCACCCGGCTCAAGGACGCCGGTTTTGCCTTCACCTCGGAAACCGACACCGAAGTGATCGCGCATCTGGTCGAACTGTATTTCCGCCAGTCCCGGGACCTGCTGGCCGCCACCCGTGCCGCCGCGGCCGAACTGGACGGCGCCTACGCGATCGGCGTGGTGAGCGAGGACTCGCCCAACCGATTGGTCTGCGCGCGCAAGGGCAGCCCGCTGCTGATCGGCCTGGGCATCGAGGAAAACTTCATCGCCTCCGACGTCTCGGCGCTGCTGCCGGTGACCCAGCGCGTGATGTATCTGGAAGAGGGCGACGTCGCCGACATCGGCCTGCTCGACGTCAAGGTATACGATGCGGCGGGCAACCAGGCCGACCGCAGCGTGCATGTGTCCGAGCTGTCGGCCGACATGGCCGAACTTGGCACGTACCGCCACTTCATGCAGAAGGAAATCCACGAGCAGCCGCGCGCGCTGACCGACACCTTGCTCGCCGCGGTGGCGCAGGATCAGGTGCTGCCCGAATGGTTCGGCTTCGATGCCGCTGACGTGCTCGGCCAGGTGAAGGCGGTCACCTTCCTCGCCTGCGGCACCAGCTACCATGCAGCGAAAGTGGCCACTTACTGGCTGGAAGAAATCGCCGGCATTCCGGCGCAGGCGGAAATCGCCAGCGAATATCGCTACCGCACCTCGGTGCCCAACCCCGATGCGCTGATCGTCACCATCTCGCAGTCGGGCGAAACCGCCGACACCCTGGCGGCGTTGAACCACGCCAAGAGCCAGGGCCAGGACAAGACGCTGACCATTTGCAACGTGCCGGAGTCGGCGCTCACGCGCGCCTCACGCCTCAAATTCCTGACCCGCGCCGGGCCGGAAATCGGCGTCGCCTCGACCAAGGCCTTCACCACCCAGCTGGCCGGCCTGTTCCTGCTGACGCTGGTGCTGGCCAAACTGCGCGGGCGGCTCAGTGCAGAGCAGGCGTCCGCGTACCTGGCCGAACTGCGCAGCCTGCCGAACAAGGTGCAGCAGGTGCTGGCGCTGGAGCCGCAGGTCGAAGCCTGGTCGCAGCATTTCGCCAACAAGCACCATGCGCTGTTTCTCGGCCGTGGTGTGCATTACCCGATCGCCCTCGAAGGCGCGCTCAAGCTGAAAGAGATTTCCTACATTCACGCCGAAGCCTATCCGGCCGGAGAACTCAAGCACGGCCCGCTGGCGCTGGTCGACGAGGACATGCCGGTGATCACCATCGCGCCCAACGACCAGCTGATCGAAAAGCTGCGGTCGAACATGCAGGAAGTGCGCGCGCGCGGCGGCGAACTCTATGTGTTCGCCGACGGCGATGTGCATATCGAGGAATCCGCCCTGGTGCATGTGATCAAGTTGCCGGGTGGGCACAATGGCGCCCTGTCACCGATCCTGCATACGCTGCCGCTGCAGATGCTGTCGTATCACGCCGCCCTGCAAAAAGGCACCGACGTGGACAAGCCGCGCAACCTGGCGAAGAGCGTGACGGTGGAATAAGCGGTATAGAAATTCAGGCCTGGGCCGGATATGTCGTGGGCGGCATCGGCCAATTAGGTATTTGTGCCGATCACGGCGACGTGCGTTATTCCGGCCGATGCCGGTGGCTGCGGTCTGGCCAGGTCAGCGCCAAGCGTCCTCCGTTGATTGGATGAGAGGGGAGAAAGTCCGTTTTTTCTCCGGCGAATTCACGCGTCCGGCCCGGGCAGATGGCCCAGCCATCAACCCGGGCCGTTCGCACCGCAGGCCGGACCATCAGCCTATCGGTTGCAACGGCTCAGCCGGCAGCCCGATTATTGGGCGCCCTGTAACGGCCGCTCATCCCCAACAGCGCGAGCAGGCCACCCGCGAGCAGGAAAAGGGTTCCGGGCTCGGGGACGGCGTTTTGGGTGCCATTCACAACCAGGTCGTCAATATAAATCTCGCTGCGGCTGGTAATGTCCCAGACATACAGTCCAAGGGTGCTGATCGTCTGATTGATCGCAAAGGACTGGGACCGGTAGACGCCGTCAGCGACTCTGTCGTTGTCGGGCATTCTCCCAAAGCGCGCCGCCGGACCTGACGGCCATGCCGGGTATGCGGTGGAGGTTCCCAGATAGACGCCATCAACGATGACCATCCCCTGGCTTCCCCAGTTGCCAAAGCGCTCCATTTCCTTGAACGAGACGGTGTCAACGAATGTGGGCGTGCCAAAGTCAATCGAAAACAGTGTGGTGTGGCCGGTAAAGCAACTGGCGCCACAAGCGGAGGTGCCGAACCCGAAGGCCTTGCTGCTGCCGGCGGTGAACGAAACATCCTTGATGCCGGCATTGGAAATACCTACGGTGGTCACGCTTATGCGCGTGTCCAACACACCGTCTTCGAAGGTTTCCGAGAGAATGACGGCTCCCTGTGCAAGGCTGGACAGGGTCAGGGCTGCCACTCCGCCCAGCAATGCGGCACGCTTGAACATGCTCCGTGGCAGTTTGTTTTCGTGTTTCATTTCTGTTTACCTTTATCAACTGTTTTATGTGTCGCGCCTACCGCCTTTTATGGGGTCACCAATCAACCCGTTCCCAATCCGCAATGTGAACAGGCGTGTATGAACCGCGCAGCAGGCTGCCAACAAAACACCGAGCAAAATTTACGCCAGGAACAAATATTGTTTTTGATATCAATATGTTGGCAATTATTAAAAAAGGAACAATCTCCGTAGTGTAAAAAATTCCGACATAAATATATGCATATATATATGTAGCTGACAAACCACGGGGTATTTTCGGTGGACCAGCCCGGCGGGCTGAAAAGCCAAGTCCGCGTGGCGAATGTCTGCAGGGCAGGTCATAGGTCCGTGCAACGAAAAGCCAAACGTGCCCATCGGCTGCCCGCAACCCAGACCCGGCCTGTGGGTCGTCGTCAGCCAACAGTTCGCTGCCGCAAGAACGCATACACGAAGCGGAAACCGGGGTGAAATGTGTCACGCGTCGTCGTATGTGTTAAGCGGGCAGTGCAAATGAAAAACGGCAGCGCGCAGGCTGCCGTTTGTTGCTTTATGCGGGCGGGACTCAATGTCGCTTGTGGTCTTCCTTCAGCGCCAGCGTGGCGACCTGGACGCGATTCCTGAGGCCGAGCTTTTCCATGATGTTGCGCAGGTGGTTGCGCACGGTGTTTTCCGATAGGGTCATCTTGTAGGCGATGACCTTGTTGGACAGTCCTTCCTTGACCTGGTCGACGATTTCCATTTCGCGCGCGGTCAGCGCGGAGAACGCACTGTTGTTGAGTTCGCCACGCGCCATCTTTTGCATGATGTTGAGCGGAAAGCTGCTCTGGCCGTCGCACACGCTGCGGATGGCGGCGAGCACCTGGTCGGGTTCGCTGGACTTGATGACATAGCCGTCGACACCGGATGCGATCGCTTCGGAAATTTCCTCGTCGGAGTCGGCAATGGTGAGCATGATGACCTTGATGCCGAGGTCGCGCAGGTCGGAGACAAGGTCCAGTCCGTCGGCGTCGGGCAGCGAGCGATCGAGCAGTGCCGCGTCGGCGCGGTTGCCGGCTGCCAGCCAGGCGTGCAATTCGGCGGCATTGGCCAGTTGTGCGGTCAACTGCAGATCCGGCTCTTGCTGGATATAGCCGGCCACACCCATCCGCAACAGCGGGTGGTCGTCGACAAGAATAACGGTAAGGGGGCTTGGCATTGCTTCTCCGGAAGTTGTTATTTGGTGGCTCAGGTCGGCAGGCCGCGCGGCTTGCGCGGCGCTTTTTCGAATACTGCATCATAGACCGGAATCGGCAGCCATTTCAGCAGGCGCGCGATCCAGGCCATCTGCCAGGGGATCACGGTATAGGCACGCCGGCGTGCGATGCAGCGTGCCACACGGGCTGCCGCCACGTGCGCCGGCAGCTTGAACGGCATGGCATAGGGGTTGATCCGGGTCATCGGCGTGTCGATATAGCCGGGCGCGACGGTGACGACTGCGATGCCGCGCGCCCTGAGTTCCAGCCGCAGGGCTTCGAGATAAACCGTGGCCGCGGCTTTCGACGCCGAATACGCGCCTCCGCCGGGCAGGCCGCGCACCCCGGCGACGCTGGAAATGCCGCACAACACGCCACCGGGCGGCAGCGTGGCGATGAAGGGCTGAAAGGTGTGCACCAGCCCCAGAACATTGGCATCCATGACCGCGCGAAATGTCACGGCATCCGCCGCCTGTTCGGTGAGCGTGCCGACACTGATGCCTGCCGCCGCGATCACGATGTCGGGCGCGCCGACGTCGTCCAGAAAAGCGGCGGCGGCGCGTTGCATGGCGGCGGCGTCACGCACGTCGGCCTGATAGATCTGCGCATCGAGCCCCGCTGCGGTGCGCTGCAAGCCGTCGAGCCGGCGTCCGGCCAGTCCCAGCTCGGCGCCCTGGGCGCCGTAATGTCGCGCCAGCGCCGCGCCGAGGCCGGAACTGGCGCCCGTAATGAATATCCTGCGCGGGGCGGAAGCCAATATCGCGGGGAATGCGCTATTTGCCGCGGCGCTCCGCGCGCGCCTTGGCGATGAGCTGGTCAAGCACCTCGAACAGACGCGGCTCGCTCTGGGTCATCGATACCGAGGTGGAATATTTGCCGTCGATGATGAATGCCGGCACGCCGTTGATGCCGTAGGTGCTGACGAGCCGTGAGCCTTTCATGACTTTCGACTGGGTCGAGAACGAGGTGTAGATCGACTCGAATTTCTTGCGGTCGACGCCCTGTTTGGCTATCCAGTCGCCCAATACCGCCGGGTCGTTGAGGTTGAGGTTGTCCACATGGTAGGCATCGAACACCTTGCTGTGCAGGCGCTCGGTCAGCCCCATCTGCTCGAGGGTGTAATAGAGTTTGGCGCCGGGCATCCAGTCGTCGCGAAACACGGCCGGTACGCGGCGAACCTGGGCATCCTTGGGCAGGGTTTTCAGCCAGGCGTGAAGGCCGGGTTCGAGCTGCCAGCAATGCGGGCAGCGATACCAGAAAAACTCCAGCACCTCGATCTTTTTGCCGGTGGCCACCGGCTGCGGGTTGCCGAGGCGGGCGTAATCGCGACCTTCAAGGGCCGCATCGGCTGCGGCAAAAGCGGACCAGGACAAGACCGTGGCGGTAAGCATGGCCAATATGCGGGTGAACATCAGGGCGTCTCCTGTGGGGTGAAAGTTTCTTTGACCAGCGTGGCGGGGATATTGTTCTGCGTCAGCAGGCTGCGGGTGCGGTTGACCTCGTCCATGACACGGAAGGGGCCGGCGCGCACCCGGTGAAACACCCCCTTGCCGGCCACGTCACCGGTCTGAATGGCGGCCTCGATGCCGAGCATGGCGAGCTGTGCTTTCAGGTTGTCGGCGTCGGCCGGATTCTGGAATGCGCCTGCCTGCAGGTAATAGCGCAGCGTGGGCGCAGCGGGTGCGGCGGCCGACGGCAGCTCGCTGGCGGTGTCGCCCGGCAAGACCTTGTAAAAATCAAAACTGGGCGCCGTCTCCGGGGTGACGGGGACGGCCTGGCCGGTCGCGGGTGTTGGCGGGGAGGATTTGAACGGGTTGAGGCCGGTGGCCCACAGCGCCACGCCCACCGCGAGGATCGCGCCGACGATGAGGCCGATCAGCACGCCGGTAAAAATGGAACTGCCGCCCGAACGGCCGGACTTGCGGGACGAAGATTTTGCCATGCCTACATTTTCTCCGGTGCGGACACACCAAGCAAGGCCAGGCCGTTGACGATCGTCACGCGAACGGCATCGGCCAGCGCGAGCCGGGCAAGCCGGGTTGTGTCTTCGTCGACCAGGAATTTTTCAGCGTTGTACCAGGCGTGGAAATCGCCCGCCAGCAGGTGCAGGTAATGGACCAGCAGGTGCGGGGCCAGCTCGCGTGCGGCGCTGGCGACGGTTTCCGGGTACTCGGCCAGGCGCTGCATCAACGCGAGTTCGTGCGGCGCGGTCAGGGGCGCGAGATCAGCCGCGTCCAGCGTGGCTGTTTGCCCGCCCCATTCCTCGAACACGCGGCAGATCCGCGCATGCGCATACTGTACGTAATACACCGGGTTGTCGTTGTTTTTGGCAAGCGCGAGGTCGATGTCGAAAATGTATTCGGTGTCGGCCTTGCGCGACAGCAGAAAGAAGCGCACCGCGTCCTTGCTGGTCCAGTCGATGACGTCGCGCAGGGTAACGTAGCTGCCAGCACGCTTGGAAATCTTCACTTCCTCGCCGCCGCGCATCACGCGCACCATGGTGTGCAGCAGGTAGTCGGGATAGCCCTCTGGGATGCCGGTGCCGGCCGCCTGCAGGCCTGCCCTGACACGCGCGATGGTGCCGTGGTGGTCGGTGCCCTGGATGTTGATCGCGCGCTCATAGCCGCGCTCGAACTTGGCGATGTGATAGGCGACGTCCGGCACGAAGTAGGTGTAGGTGCCGTCGGATTTTTTCATCACGCGGTCCTTGTCATCGCCGTAGTCGGTGGTGCGCAGCCACAGCGCACCGTCCTGCTCGTAGGTCTTGCCGGCGTCGACCAGTTTCTGCACCGTCGCCGCGACGCGCCCGCTGGTGTAGAGGCTCGACTCCAGGTAATAGTGGTCGAAGCGCACCGCGAAGGCCTTGAGGTCGAGATCCTGCTCGTGGCGCAGATAGGCCACGCCGAACTGGCGGATCGAGTCGAGGTCGTCGATGTCGCCGGTCGCGGTGTATTCGCGGTCGTCCGACTTCACCGTTTTCTTTGCCAGAAAATCGGCGGCGATGTCGGCGATGTAGTCGCCGTTGTAGGCCGACTCCGGCCAGCCCGTATCGCCCGGCTTCA
>JBFHXL010000088.1:0-7198 GCA_041599035.1 Thiobacillus sp.
GGTGATTACCGGCGAGTTCAAAACCGTGCGCAAGGAACTCTTCGACGAGGTTCGTGGCCGTGCCGAAGCGATCGCCCGCCAGGTGCTGCGCGACATTGGCTATCGCGATGCCGAAACCGGCATCGACCCCAACACCTGCGAGGTGCAGGTGCATTTCAATCACCAGTCGATCCAGATTCACAAGGGCATCACGCTCGCCGGCGGCGACATCGGCGCCGGCGACCAGGGGCTGATGTTTGGCTATGCCTGCGACGAGACGCCGGACCTGATGCCTTACCCGATCTGGCTGGCGCATCGTCTGGTGCAGCGCCAGGCCGAGCTGCGCAAGTCCGGCGCCCTGCCCTGGCTGCGCCCCGATGCCAAGAGCCAGGTCACCGTCGCTTACGAAGGGCAGCAAATGGCCGGCGTCGAAACCGTGATCCTTTCCACCCAGATCGCGCGCGATCTCGACCCGGCCTGGGTGGCGCAGGAAGTGGCGCGTGAAATCGTCGATCCGCTGGTGCCGGTCGCGCTGCGCGCACCGACGTACAAGCTGTGGGTCAATCCCGCAGGCCCGTTCGAAATCGGCGGTCCCAACGGCGACACCGGTCTCACCGGGCGCAAGATCATCGTCGACACCTATGGCGGCTCCTGCCCGCACGGCGGCGGTGCGTTTTCTGGCAAGGACCCGACCAAGGTCGACCGCTCGGCGGCCTATATGGCGCGCTACATCGCCAAGAATCTGGTGGCGGCTGGCATGGCCCGCCGCTGCCTGGTGCAGCTGGCCTATGCCATCGGCGTGGCCGAACCGGTGTCGCTGCTGATCGACACCGACGGCACCGGCAGCGTGCCCGATGAAAAATTGGAAGACATGGTGCGCTGCAGCTTCAGGCTCACGCCGCGCGGCATCATCGAGAGCCTCGACCTGCGCCGCCCCATTTATCGGCAGACCGCGGCCTACGGGCACTTCGGGCGGGCCGAGCCGGATTTCACCTGGGAGCGCACCGACCTGGCGCAGACGCTGGCGGCGTTCAAGGCCTGAGGCCGCCGCGTTGAAGCGGGAATGCTGATCATGGCGATTGCCTGACATGCCCGGCGCAGTGAGTGGGGTGCTGTTTCTGGCCGCTTGCGGCGTGCTTGTTGTGGCCTTCAACGCGCTTATTCGCCGGAGCCTGCGCGCCCCGCGCGTGCCGGAGCACACCACGCCGGCGACGCGGGGGCTGGCGTATTTGGACATCCGGATTCCGACTGCCAACCGGAAACAGTTGTTTGCCTGGTTTATTCCGGCGCCGGGCGCGGGACGGGCGCCCGTGCTGGTGGTGTTGCACGGCTGGGGTGGTAATGCCGAGACGATGCTGCCGCTTGCCGCGCCACTGCATCGTGCCGGTTACGCGCTGCTGTTCTTCGATGCGCGCAGCCATGGCCGCAGCGACCTCGATACGTTTTCTTCGATGCCGCGTTTCGCCGAGGATATCGAGCATGCGCTGGCCTGGCTTGAACAACAGCCCGGGATCGACCGCAAGCGGGTCGGGCTGGTCGGCCATTCGGTGGGGGCCGCCGCCGCCCTGCTTGTCGCATCACGCCGCGACGGCCTGGCCGCCGTGGTCAGCATCGCCGCCTTCGCGCACCCCGATACGGTCATGCGCCGCATGCTCGCCGGCTGGCGCGTGCCGTATATCCCGTTCGGCTGGTATATCCTGCGCTACGTCCAGCACGTGATCGGGTACCGTTTCGATGACATTGCGCCGCTCAACACCATCGGACGCACCCGCTGTCCGGTCCTGCTGGTGCACGGCACCGAGGATGCCATGGTTCCGGCGGCGGATGCCCGCGCATTGCACGCCAGATGTCCCGCCATGTGCAGCTTGCTTCTGGTGAAGGGAAGCCACGATTTTTACGACGATCTGGAACGCCAGATGGGGGACCTGGTCGATTTTCTCGATGACGTCATGAACCCGTCGATGCCCCGCATGCCTGATGAAGAGATCCATTCCGATGATTGAGCTGCACCAGTTTCGTCCCTTCTGGGGCCTGCCCAATGCCAGCCCGTTCTGCATGAAGGCGGAAACCTATCTGCGTTTTCGCGGCATTCCCTATACGGTGGTGCCCAGCGGGCCGCGCAAGTCGCCGACCGGCACGATTCCCTTCGTGGTGGAGAACGGCCGCAGCATCACGGATTCCGCGGCCATCATCGAGCATTTCGAGACGCGCCAGCCAACGCATCTGGACGAGGGCTTGAGCGAGCACGAGCGTGCCACCACTTTTTTCGTGCGCGAACTGGTGGAGGAGCGGCTCTATTGGCAGGTCACCTACATGCGCTGGGGCGATCCGGCCGGCTGGGCGGTGTTCAAGCCGGATCTGGTGAAATATCTGCCGCTGGGCATGCGCGGCCCGATGCTGTTCCTGTTGCGCCGGATGTTGCTATGGCAGATGGGCCAACGGGGGCTGTCCCGCGCAGACCCGCAGGCGGCCTATGCCAGGGGCAAGGCGGTGCTCGATGCGCTGGCGAAGCTGCTGGGCGACAAGCCTTATTTTCTTGGCGCCGCGCCGCGCAGCCTGGATATGAGCGTATATGCCTTTCTCGCCAACATTCTGGATCAGCCCCACGGCAATCCGCTCCAGGCGCATGGCAGAACGCTCGTCAATCTGCAGGCTTACTGCGCCCGCATGAAGGCATTGTGCTGGCACGACTGGGCGGCTGGCGCCCCGGCATGATGCGGACAGGGGGCTGGCGGCTTTCCTGCCGGGGCCGCTAAACCGTGGCCTGGTCTACGTCCGGCGAAGCTTGGCGGGTTTCACCCAGTTGCTCGATGGATTCCAGCGGCCGGCCAATCGCAAATCCCTGGGCATAATCCATTCCCAGTTCGCGCAGCAAATCCAGCGACTGCGGATCTTCGACCGATTTTGCCGCGACCTCGAGCTTGAATCCGTGCAGCATGTCGGTCAGGTTTTTCACGAAATGCTGGGTTTTCGGTTTGTCCGCCAGATCGCGTATCAGGGACGGGTGGATCTTGACCATGTCGACGGGCAGTCCGTCCAGCAAGTGCATCGAGGTTGACCCCAGACCAAAATCATCCAGTATCAGCGAGCAGCCGGAAGCCTTGATCCGGGCCGCGATAGTGCGAATTTCCCCCAGGTTTTTCAGTGCGGTCATTTCGGAAATTTCAAAACGGAGCTTGCCGTGTTGACTGGGGTAATCCTGCAAAATGGCCTCGACCTGGGCCGCAATATTTTTGTCCTGTATGGTCTTGCTCGAAAGATTGACCGATACCCAGGCGTCCTGTTCCAGTTTTTCAAGCAGGATCATTTTGCGCAACACCTTGCGGATTACCACCAGGTCGATGGTCGAGCTTAAATTGGCGCGTTCGGCCGCTTCCAGAAACTGGCCGGGTAAAATCCGTCGCCCTTCACGGTCTTCCATGCGCAGCAAGGCTTCATAGCCGTCGGTCCGGCCTGTGGCGAGATTGAGCAGGGGCTGATGCAAAATCAGGAACTGATCATTGTTCAGGGCGCGACGTATCCGCGCCTCCCATTGCACGTGCGCCTGCATGCGCTGGATGTCGGGAGCGGACCCGCCGTAAAGCCGCCAGCATCCGCGGCCGGCCTTTTTCGCCTCGTACATCGCGGCATCGGCGCTGATGACGAGGTCGTTCATGTCGCGGGCATGTTCGGGCACCGAGGCCACGCCAATGCTGACCGAGGGTTGAAACGACTCCGCGTCGACGGAAAAGGACGCCTGGGCAAACGCGGCGAGCACCTTGTTGGCGATGTCCTGCGCCTGCTGGCCGGCCGTTTCAGGCAAAAAGGCCACGAACTCGTCTCCGCCCCAGCGCGCGATGATGTCGGTGGAGCGCAGCGTCTGGTTCAACAGTGCCGCGGCCGAAATCAGGCAGCAGTCGCCTGCCTTGTGGCCGTGGCTGTCGTTGATGAATTTGAAATTGTCCAGATCGATAAACAGCAGGGTGCCCGGCCGGTCGTAGCGCTCTGAATATTTCATCCAGTTGTCCAGCGCCTCCTGGAAGCGCCGTCGATTCAACAAACCCGTCAGCGCATCGTGATCGGCCATGTGGCTGATAAATTCATTGGCTTTGCGCGACTCCTCGAGCGCTGCGCGCAATGATTCCGTCTTGTCCTCAACCTGCTGCTCGAGCGACTCCACAAAATAGCGGATGCGATCCTGCCGGATCCCCGCAATACGCGCGGCGATGCCCAGAAACAGGGGCGCAGAATCGATCACATACAGCAGATGATTGGCGTGAGCCTGTCTGATTGTTTCCAGAAAGCTTCCAGCCGTTCCGGTCTCTCCCAACAGAAAAAGCAAGAGTATGGATAAGACAGGAAAGCAGAAGCCAAATAGCGCGCCGTAAAGCGTATATTTGTTTGCCTCGCTCCAGTTTTTCATTGTTCCTCCAATGCTGCCCCGCTTGGTATGTATTTATCAAGGCGCTGCGATTGTATATAGATTATCCTGATTAATGCGAAATGCCCATGTTTCTAGAATGGTTAAAAGCCATCACACGGGCGCTGTTTGCGCATGAATACACAGGCGCTGAAGTCCGGACACGCACAAACGGTGCGGGCAGGTTTCAATGCGCTGCCAATCCCGCTCTGGGATGCGATTTCAGTTAACGTGATGCATTGCCGGTTGCTGGGTATGCCGGAGCGCCTGTCAACCGAACCCAGGGAAAGACATGGAGCCGTCATATTGGTTCGCGCAGCCCCGACTGACCATGCAAAACTTCGCTGTCTCTTGCCTGATGTTTGCGCTTGTGCCGCTACACGCTCGTAGCCCCGGCTGACGCCCTCGCCATTCCCCGAACGCCGCGAGCAGAACACAGCGGGCAGAACGACAGCGACGACAGTATCGTCATGTTGCCGACCGTCGGCACGGTCTGCGCCAGGCCGCACAGAACCGAGAAAAACATGAGGCGGGTACGCCATGCCGATACCGCCGCGCGCCTGCGCGTTTTTTCCGCATGGAAGTCGAGCCCTGCCGAGAATCTGGCTGCAATTCGGCTGCTTGTAAAAGAAGACCTACATCACAAGCCGGCAATACTGCCCGCGCAGTAAGGCCGATCAGTCTGACGCTTCAGCGAGCAAAGCCTGATAGACAGCGAGGTCATTCGTTGAATGGCAGCAGAAGATCACCTCGCGGAGGGCGGGGAACGCCTGCACCGCGTCGCGTACCGTCGCCACGGCAATTCGGGCCGCGAGCTTGATCGGGTAGCCGTAGATGCCGGTGCTGATGCTGGGAAACGCCAGCGTGGCGAGCTTGTTTTGCGCGGCGACCTCGATCGTGCGCCGGTAGCATGAGGCCAGCAATGCCGCCTCTCCCCGTTCGCCGCCGTGCCAGATCGGCCCCACGGTGTGGATCACGAAGCGGGCTGGCAGCTGATAGCCCTGCGTGAGCTTGGCGTCGCCCGTCTGGCAGCCGTCCAGCCGGCGGCATTCCGCGAGCAATTGCGGCCCGGCCGCGCGATGAATCGCCCCGTCGACCCCGCCGCCGCCGAGCAGTGTGGGGTTGGCAGCATTGACGATGGCGTCAACCTTGAGGGTGGTGATGTCGGCCTGGATGGCGTGTAGGGTGGCGGGCATGTTTCAATAGAAGGGGATGGAAAAGGCAAGGCCGGAATTCAATAGCTTAGTTTAGGTGCAGGAAACCGTGGTCTGGGCCTGTTTGTTTTCATTCAGTATGGTACGGGATCAATTCAAAATTGAATCCACGCAAAGCGTATAACGAGCTGTTTCGTGGCAACTGCGCCTGTCTTGGCTCGGAGACGGGCATCGTTGACCGGGCGGCAGGCTACATCAACCATCCTGCGAAACCCTTTCCCACGAAGAATAAACCGTAGTCACCTGATTAAGCATTCGCCAATTCGGGATATCCACTTCGCGAAGTGTCGGAATTTTTTACGGGCATAGAGGGGGAACTTTTTAAGTTATTGGAGTTTAACAAGTTTTTTCATGGCATTGATTTTGCTTGAATTTTTATTGCCCAAAACAGCTGGCCACTCTTTGGGAGGTTAAAGCATTCATGGGGAAATTCAGGGAGAACGAAATGAAAGTGCGGATATTCTCCCGGCCGGCGTACTTGCAGCGCCATGACGGAGGTCGGTCACCGGGTGCTCAACTACGCCTATGGCATCAACGAGCTCGGCCAGATCACTGGCATGGGCACGTAACGGTGTCCCGCGCCTTCCTCCTCACCCCCGTGCCCGAGGCCTATCTGATGATGCTGGTCGGGCTGGGTCTGGTGGGCCTCATGGCACGCCGGCGTTTGGCCTGATTTAAATCGTGCACCTGGTGCGCATACCCGACCTGATTGACTGAAAAGGAGTTTCTTGATGACCGTTTTGTTGAAGGGTGCGATGGGCGGATTCCTGGGCTTGGCTGCCTGCATGATCGTTGCCACGCCAGTCCATGCCGTGGCAACGACAGTCGTGGCACCGCCCGACCTCGATGCCGGGGCCTCGTATCGATTGGTGTTCGTGACCAGTGGCCTCATGAACGCCACCTCCCACGATATTGCCGACTACAACGCCTTCGTGACCAGCCAAGCCAATGTCTCGGCGGAACTGGCTGCTCTGGCCACGAACTGGAAGGTGCTGGGCAGCACCCCCAGCGTTGATGCGAAGACCAACAGCGCCACCGACCCCGCTGTAGCAGGCGGCGTCCCGATCTACAATTTGCGGGGCGAACTGGTCGCCAGCAACTATGCCGACCTTTGGGACGGGCTCCTTGCCAACCCCATCAACTTCGATCAGTACGGTACCGCGGTTTCCCAGGCAGTGTTCACCGGCACGAGCACGATCGGAACAGGTATCCCCGACCGGCAACTCGGGGCAAACGGATACCGTGTTCAATATGGGGTCAGCAACGCCATCGGCTCCGGCTGGACGGATGCGAATGACTGGGTGGGCGCGACTGCCGCACTGCACTACTATGGTATTTCGGACGCGCTGGCCATCCCCGTGCCTGAGCCTGAAGCCTATCTGATGATGCTGGCCGGCCTGGGCCTGGTGGGTTTTGTGGCACGCCGGCGCAGGGCCTGACCTGTCGACACACCGGACGTGGAATTCCCGGGGTAGGTTCCATCCTCCAAGGTGTGGATCATGCGGGAGGAATGCGCGGACTTGTTGATCAGGCTTATCCTGGCAGGCCGGTGCGCCGCTGTCGCCGTCCAGGATGCCTGTGCTTCTGCAGGGTGATGGAAACGGAC
>JBFHXL010000089.1:0-7056 GCA_041599035.1 Thiobacillus sp.
GCCGCACTGATCGCCAGGCTCGATGTGCACCGCAACAAGGTCACGCGCCATTTCGACCAGATGTTTGCCGCACCGCACGCTGACCAGAACAGCCATCCGCTCACCGCCGTACTTCACGGAACCGATGACCCCGGCACCCTCCACGCCCTGCTTGAAGAAGTCGGGTACGACGATCCGGCCCGGGTGCTGGCCACGCTCGATGCGCTGCGCCACCATGCCGCGCACCTGGCCGAATCGACGCAGTTGCGGCTCAACGCCCTGTTGCCGCCCGCACTCGAGATCATCGGCGGCCAGCCCGATCCGGCGGCCACGCTGGAGCGGTTTGCCGCGCTGATGCAGGCGATTGCACGCCGTTCCACCTATCTGGCGCTGCTCGCCGAATATCCGGCGGCCTTGCTGCAACTGGTCCGGCTGCTGGCGGCCAGCCCGTGGGCGGCACAGATGCTCACACGCCAGCCGCAATTGCTGGACGAACTGATCGCGCCGCAACACCTGCTGCGCGTGCCCGACTGGACACGACGCGCCGCCCAGTTGCACGACGAACTCGATGCCCACCCCGGCGACACCGAAGCGCAGATGGATGCGCTGCGCCATTTCAAGCAGGTGCAGACGCTGCGTCTGCTGGCGCAGGATGTGGCCGGCCAGCTGACGCTGGAAGAACTGTCCGACCACCTGTCCCATCTGGCCGACCTGCTGCTCGCCGAAACGCTCGATCGTTGCTGGGCCGGGCTGAAAACGCGCCATCGCGACACCCCGCGCTTTGCGATCATCGGCTACGGCAAACTCGGCGGCAAGGAACTCGGCTACGCCTCCGATCTCGACATCGTTTTCCTGTACGACGATGACGACGAGCGCGCGCCAGCCACCTACGCACGGCTGGCGCAGCGCCTCAACACCTGGCTCGGCACCCTGACCCCGGCCGGCACGCTGTACGAAACCGATCTGCGGCTGCGCCCGGATGGCGCCTCGGGTCTGCTGGTGAGCTCGACCGATGCCTTCCGCGATTACCAGCTGAGTCACGCCTGGGTGTGGGAGCATCAGGCGCTGACGCGCGCGCGCTTCGTGTGCGGCGACGCGGCAATCGGCGAAACCTTCGAGGCCTTGCGCCGTGAAATACTGTGCATGCCACGCGACGCCGACACCCTGCGCAAGGAAGTGCTGGCCATGCGCGAGAAAATGCACGCCGGCCACGTCAACGACAGCGATCTGTTCGATCTCAAGCACGACAGCGGCGGCATCGTCGATGTCGAATTCTGCGTGCAGTATCTGGTGCTGCGGGATTGCCACGCCCATCCCGAACTGGCCGACAACGTCGGCAACATCGCGCTCCTGCTGCGCGCGGGTACGGCCGGGCTGATCGACACCGAACTCGCTGCGGCCGCCGCTGACGCCTACCGCGAACTACGCCGCCAGCAACATGCGATCAAGCTGAGCGGCGCCGAATACGCCCGGGTCCCGCCTGCCGCGATGGAAAGCGTGCGCGGGAGCGTGCGTACGCTGTGGCAGCAGGTAATGGCCGTGGAGCAGACCGACTAACGCTGGAGTGACAGCGGCAATGGCGCAGCCTGCCCTTGCTTCGGCTGCCCGGCATACACGGTGAGATGCGGATAGGGAATCTCGATGCCAGCGGCGTCAAAGGCCTTCTTCAGCCGATACAGATAGGCACGCCGAACGCCCCACTGCTCCAATGGCTTGACCTTGAAACGGCAGCGAATCACCACGGCGGAGTCGCCCCATTGATCGACCCCGGCCATTTCAAGATCTTCCATGATTTTCTCGGCCAGTTCCGGATCGGCACGCAACTCGGCCGCCACCGTCCGCATCACGGCATAGACCTCATCGACGTCTTCGCGGTAGGCCACCCCCACGTCGATCACGGCATAGGCAAAGCTGCGGCTGCGGTTGGTCACGGTATCGATGGTGCCATTGGGTATGTAGTGCACGCTGCCCTCGTAATCGCGCAGGCGGATATAGCGCAGCGTCATCCCCTCGACCAGCCCGCTTTTTCCGGCCACCTCGACCACATCGCCCTGACGCACCTGGTTTTCCAGCAGCAGGAACAGGCCGTTGAAATAATCCTTGACCAGGCTCTGGGCGCCAAATCCGATCGCGATGCCGAGCACGCCGGCAGCTGCCAGAATCGGCGTGATCGAAATCCCCACCTCGCTCAGCACCAGCATGATCGTGATCAGGGTAATGAGTACCGCGGCAATATAGCGGAACACCTGCTCCAGCGTTTTCAGCCGCTTGATCCGCTCCAGATCATCCTGATCCTGCTGCATGTGAATCCGCAGCCGTCCCAGCGCCTTGCGCGACAACCGCAGCGCCAGCCACGACAAGCCGAAAATGATCAGCACATGCAGAAGTATCACGGCGAGGTCGCGCCATTCTCCGAGATAGGCTTGCAGTGTATTCAGGTAATCCATACGCCCGTCTTTCAGTAATCACCCGCTGCACACGGCAGCGGACTGGGGTTAGTCAAAAACGCCATGCAGTACGTGAGTTCTTCATGCAACGCCCTAGATACGGTTGTATATCCAGCCTCGCCGCACCATCCACTTCTCGACCTCCACTGCAAAAAACACCACCGAAGACAGTCCCAGACACATCACCAGTTCCCCCAAACCGAGCGGCTCGGTCTTGAATATGGGATTAAGCCAGGGCACATAGAGCACGGCCATTTGCAGGGCGAAGGTCAGCACCACGGCGCCGATCAGCATGCGGTTGGAAAACACGCCCCGCGTAAACAGCGAATCGCGCTCGTAACGGATGGCCAGCACATGGCCCAGTTGCGACAGCGTCAGCACGGTAAACACCATGCTCTGCCAGTGCGCGGAACCGATGTGGATCGCCCAGGCCTGCGTCAGCAGGCAGACCGCGCCCATCAACAGGCCCACCCACAGCATGTGCTGCCACATGCCATGGGCGAAAATGCTTTCCTTGGGCGGACGCGGAGGGCGCCGCATGATGTTGTGCTCGGCCTGTTCTCCGGCCAGCGCCAATCCCGGCAAGCCGTCGGTGACCAGATTGATCCACAGGATGTGAATCGGCAGCAGGGGAATCGGCAGGCCAAGAAAAGGCGCGAGAAAGATGGTCCAGATTTCGCCGGAATTGCTCGTCATGGTGTATTTGACGAACTTGCGGATGTTGTCGAAGATGCGGCGCCCCTCGCGCACCGTCGAAACGATGGTGGCGAAATTGTCGTCCAGCAGGGTCATGTGGGCCGCCTCGCGCGCCACGTCGGTCCCACCCTTGCCCATGGCGACGCCGATATCCGCCATTTTCAGTGCCGGGGCATCGTTGACACCGTCGCCGGTCATCGCCACGAACTCGCCCTTGTCCTGCAGGGCCTGCACGATCTTGATTTTCTGCTCCGGGTTGATGCGGGCATAGACCCGCACCGATTCCACTTCGCGCTCGAATGCTTCCAGCGACAGCCGCGCCAGATGGCTGCCGGTCAGCACCTTGCCGCCGTCCTCGATGATGCCCAGACGGGCCGCAATCGCCCGCGCAGTGGCGGGATGATCACCGGTGATCATGACGGGAATGATGCCGGCCGCCTTGCAGGCGGCTACCGCCTCAGCCGCCTCCGGGCGCGGCGGATCGATCAGGCCGGCCAGACCGATGAGGGTCAGGCCCGACTCCACGCTCTCGACATCCAGCGTATCCGGCATGCGCGGCACGCGCTTCAGCGCAAAGGCCAGAACACGCAGCCCTTGTTTGGCCAGATTTTCCGAGTCCCCGTGCAATGATTCGATGTCGATGGGCACCGCGCCCTGCGCTGAAAGCTGATTGACACACAGCGGCAGAACGCGTTCGGGGGCGCCCTTCACCAGCACCAGGATGGCGTCGTCCTCGCGGTGCAGCGTGCTCATGCATGCACGCTCGGAATCGAACGGAATTTCCGCCAGACGCGGATGCTGCGCCTGCAATGCAATCTTGTCGTAGCCGGCTTCCTGCGCGGTGACGAGCAAGGCGGTTTCGGTGGGGTCGCCGGCCAATCCTCCCGTGGCATCGGTCACGGCATCGTTGCACAGCGCCATGGCCATGCCCATTTCGCGCCAGGGTGTGCCCTCGGCGCCATGCAATCCGGGACGGTTGACGCCATCGGCCAGCACGCAGTCGACATGCATCTGGTTCAGAGTGAGCGTGCCGGTTTTGTCGGAGCAGATGTATGTGACCGACCCCAGTGTTTCCACCGCGGGCAAGCGTCGGATCAGCGCGTTCTGTCTGACCATGCGTGCCGCCCCGAGAGCGAGCGAAATGGTCACCACCGCAGGCAGGGCCTCGGGAATGGCCGCGACAGCCAGGCTGATGGCGGTGAGCAGCATCACCAGCGGCGGCTCGCCGCGCAGCCAGCCGGCCACAAAAATGATTGCGCAGATGGCAAGCACGGCCAGCGCCAGCGTCCGCCCAAAACGGGCCAGACGCTTTTGCAGAGGGGTCTTTCCGGATTCGCCCGACAGCAGCGCGGCAATCTTGCCCAGCTCGGTTTGCATGCCGGTGGCCACCACGACGCCCCGTGCACGGCCATAGCTGACGATCGTTCCCTTGTAGGCCAGATTGAAGCGGTCACCCAGCGGCAGGTCGGCTCCATCCAACGGGTCCACCTTCTTCTCGACCGCATGCGATTCGCCGGTCAGCGCAGACTCGTTGACCTTGATCGAAGAAACCTCCAGCAGACGTAAATCTGCCGGCACGATATTGCCGGCTTCCAGCTTGACGATATCGCCCGGCACCAGATCGAGTGCCGGAATCTGGTGAACCTTGCCACCGCGAATCACGCTCGCCATCGGCGAGGCCATTTGCTTGAGCGCGGCCATCGCGCGCTCGGCCCGGTATTCCTGGATAAAGCCCAGCAGGCCGTTGAGCAACACGATCACCACGATGGCAATACTGTCCTGCGGCTCTCCGACCAGCCCGGCAATGACGGCGGCCGCGAGCAGCACCAGAATCATGAAATCGGTGAACTGCGCAGCCAGCATCGCAAGCGGGTGGCGTCTGACGGTTTCCTGCAGTTCGTTGGGGCCGCCTTGCGCAAGCCGTGATGCCGCCACATCGGCCGACAGGCCTTTGTGGGAATCGGTTTCGAGACGTGATGTCGCCGCCTCTCCATCCAGGCAATGCCAGGAGATGGGGGTCTGACTGGATTCAATGGCCATAGAGATAAAGGAACATGGTGTTCAATAAATAAATAAGCAACAACATCAGGCTGATCCAGCTGACCGAGCGCAGCACGCGGGTGGCCGGCCGCAGCACCAGACCCAGCACCGCCAGGCCACTCATCATCATGGCAGAAAAGGCCGAAGCGGCATGCGAGATGGATACATGGGCAAACAAGGGGCCCGGCAAATAGACCAGGTCGTCGATGGCCAATATGGCGATATTGAACAGATTGCTGCCGAACAAATTGCCGATGGCCAGGTCGATCGCCCCCATACGCAAGGCCGCCACGGTCACGACAATCTCAGGGGTCGTCGTCACGGCAGCCACGAACAGGGTGCCGACAAAACTCTGCTTCCAGCCCATCACGGCAGCCATGTCGGCGGCGATATAGGGAAGCCAGATGCCGGCCGCCACAACCATCAGCGCAGCAAGCACATAGCCTCGTACCGCCTGCTTCAGGCTCATGTCCGGATGCAGTTCGGCTCGGTCTTCCACGTACTCGCTGACTCGCGCCTGCTCATACCGATAGAGCGAACGCAGGGCCAGCAGATACACCAACAGAATGACCGGCGAGTAAAGGCCGACATGACCGATGGACGGAACCGATGCGTCGCGATACACCAGCAGGTTGAAGCCGGCGAAACCGATCAACACGATGCCATAGCCGGCAGCCAGCACATTGCCCTGGCGCGCGCGCGTATAAATGGATTCCTTGCGGTAGAGAAAATCCAGCACCACGATGAATCCCAGATTGAAAACACAGGCGCCGAGGATGTTGCCCACGGCGATATCCGGCACGTTGGCAACCGTGACCGCGGAAACCCCCGTCACCAGTTCCGGCAGCGACGTCACCGAAGCCAACAGAAGCATCCCCACCCAGCCACGGCTCATCCCGCTTTTCTCGGCGATGATGTCGCCGTAGCGGGAGAGCCTGACGCCCGCAATGCCGATCACGACAAGGCAGACGACAAGCGAGGACCATATGGTGATGAGGTCTTTCATGGTGGGCTGAAAACCGGACTCCATGTCTGTGAGCGCACAACCGGCGCTCCGTCGTTTATCTGGCGATCAGTCATGGCTGCGCCATCAGGTACTACATTGTCACTGGATTATTGCGCGGATACCAAAATGGCGTCCAATTTCGGATAACACGGATCGCGTGACGGAATGCGGCAGCCGCTCGGGAAATGCAAAAACCCCGAATCCCGTCTTGTATATAGTCGCGGAAACGGTCCGGTGTGGCGTGCAATCGCCTTCATCCGTTCACCGCCCGCCCAGCCCAGCCTGTTGTCTGCAATGTGATAGTGAAAATCATTGTGCACGTCGATTGCACCCATGTCTTTCGCCAACCGGCAAAAAGTGAAAGCCGGATCGCGCACAGGTCATGCATGACGGTTGAAAACTTGGCTTCAATGGTTCGACAGACTGGCGTCATGATGCGATCCGAACCCTGCCATATATCGCACGACAATGTCTCGATTAGCCTGTTGGCCCCAACCGTTGGACGACCTGAAACGTATCTTTTGCAGCGTATCATGTTGCTGTCAGCATGGTGACGATGTGCGGGGAATCCTGAAACGCGCATGGCCCGACATCATGCCGCCATTGCGCTCACTTTCGAAAAACATGGACAGCATTTACCAGGAATTCGCCCTTCTGCTCGCCGTGTCCGCATTCGTGGGGGCACTGGCCGTGCGCCTGCGCCAACCCCTGCTGGTTGGCTACATCATCGTGGGCATCGTGGTCGGTCCGGCAGTCTTCGGCTGGGTCACGGCACACGACCAGATCGACCTGCTGGCGCAGATCGGCATCACCGTGCTGCTGTTCGTGGTGGGCCTCAAGCTCGACCTGCGCCACATCCGTCACATCGGCCCGGTCGCGCTTGCCACC
>JBFHXL010000090.1:0-7029 GCA_041599035.1 Thiobacillus sp.
AGTAGTCGGCGTACTTTTCCGCCGCCGCTTCCTTGCCTTCGCGCACCTTGGATTCGACGATGCCGTGTTCCTGCACATATTCGCGCAGGGCCTGCAGCAGGCCCGCATCTTCGGAAAAGCGCTCCATCAAAATCTGCCGCGCACCGTCGAGCGCGGCCTTGGCATCCGCCACGCCGGGGTTGTCGCCCTGCTCGGTGGTGAAGGGCTCGCGCAGATACTGCGCCGCCTCTTCTTCGGGATTGAGCATCGGGTTGGCCAGCAGGGCGTCGGCCAGCGGTTCCAGCCCGGCCTCCTGCGCGATCTGCACCTTGGTGCGGCGCTTCGGCTTGTACGGCAGGTAGAGATCTTCCAGCTGGGTCTTGTCCGGGGCCAGCGAGATGGCCTGCAGCAGTTCCGGCGTCATCTTGTCCTGCTCGGTGATCGACGCGATGATCGTCGCGCGGCGGTCTTCCAGTTCGCGCAGATAGCGCAGCCGGTCTTCCAGCAGCCGCAGCTGGGTGTCGTCGAGTCCGCCCGTCGCTTCCTTGCGATAGCGCGAGATGAACGGCACCGTCGCCCCCTCGTCCAGCAGGGCGATGGCAGCGGCAACCTGCGCAGGTTTGGCCGCGACCTCGGCGGCGAGTCGGTGTTCGATGGAAGGCAGCATGGTTCGATCTACAGAATGAATCGGCCGCCGTGTCGCGAGGCCGATGGGTGAAATTTACGTGGTGTGCATTATGCCGCAGGCTTGCCGGGCCGGGTTCGTATTCATCCCATTGGTATCTGGCATCAGGCCATGTGTAACTGGATGCTGCGCTGCATGGTTTATTTCGGCTTCCACATGGCGATGACCGCACCGGTCGGGTCCATGATCACGCTCAGCCAGCCATAATCACCGATCTGCATGACGTCCTGCAGCACGGTGGCGCCCAGGTCGCGCGCCTTGCGGGTGGAGACCTCGATGTCGTCCACGCCGACATAGGCCAGCCAGTGAGACGGCACCTTGGGGTCCGGGTTCGTGAACATGCCGCCGCCGGTGCCTTCGCCGACGTTGATCATGGTGTAGGGCATGTCGCCACCGGGTGCGGGTATGTCTTCAAGCTTCCAGTCGAAGAGCCGGGAATAAAAATCCTTGGCCTTGGCCAGGTCTTTGGTCTGCAGTTCGATATGAACGAAAGGGTTGGCCATGTCGTGTCCTTTGGGGGTACGGACTACTCTTTATAGCCGTTAACGCCATTTGGTCACGCAGGATTTCCTGATGGAAAACCATGTATTTCCGGGTCACTCCCCGGCTGTTGCCGTCGGCAAAAACCCATGGCATCAGCTGCCCTGTACACTTGAGGCAATGCTTGCTTTGCTTACCTTGCAATCCGAAATCACGGGTTTGATCGAACAACATGAACTGCAACACCATACGCGCCCGACTGAGCCTCTCATTCAGGGGCGAGACTTACGAACTCGATAGCGTCATCGATCTCGACACATGCCCCGGCGAGCCGGGCGAAGCGCCTGATTTCCATCGGTTGCTGGCCCGGGCGGCCGGGATCGATCCCTACTCGTATCTGTATGAGGTGCTGGAGACGCACGAGATCGAATTCTCGGACGCCAGCGGCGTGGCGGCGCAAAGCTGCCGCGATGGCCGCTTCGACTGGGCTCGATTCAAACAGGACCGGCGCGAGGCAGACGACTGGCAGCGTGTCCGGGCCATCGCGCAGCAGACACTGGGCGCGCGCGACCTGGACGCGGAGCCGGAACTGAAGACCGCCCTGCTGGCAGCGTATCGGGCCGGAAAGAAGGCGGACTAAAGGCCGGGATTCATCGATGCTCCGGCGACACCGGCGCTGTTCTGGTCATGTTCCGGGCAACAGGGCAGTCATGGGTGCGATCAGACTCAATTGCGCGCCGCTTGTGTCCGTTACCCGAGACACCCCGTTTGCGCATCCAGACCAATGAGACTTGTCCACACCGTGTTGCTTGTCGCCATGATCGCCGGGGCGTGGAATTATTTTTCCGCGCGCCCGGTCGAGCGTGCCAATGGCACCCTCGCGCCACATGATCCGGTACAGGTCGATCGCACCGACCTGGCGCCGTTTTCGCTGGGGGCGTATCAAATCCTGCCTGTAGCGGAGTTTTCACTGGAAGCCCGCGTGCTTGCCACGGAAACCTATCGCATGGGGCGCACAGCCGATCTTGCGCCGGTCGATCTCGCGCTCGGCTGGGGGCCGATGTCTGACAGCGCGGTGCTGGATCATTTAGAGATCAGCCAGAGCAATCGTTTCTATTTTTATCGATGGTCCAGTCAGCCGCCGATCGACCTGTCCGACATCGTGGTGCACAGCGCGAACATGCACATGATTCCCGCCAGCAGTGAAATCAAGAAGCGATTGAGCCAGGTGCGCGAGGGCCAGATCGTCGCGCTCAGAGGCTATCTCGTGCGCGTGCGGGCAGCGGATGGATGGCACTGGAACAGTTCCATGACCCGCAGCGATTCGGGAGACGGCGCCTGTGAACTGGTGTGGGTCCGGAATCTGACGGTTCGCTGAGGGCGAACGCTTAGCCGAAAGGTGCGGCGTTCTATCCGGGGGTTTCGGTGTTGGCGCGTCTGCGGTTGAGATCCAGGATGGTCGAGCATTTCTCGAAGACGCCCGGTTCGATCTCGGGGACCAGGCCGACTCGCGGGTCCGAGCCGATGGTGGTGAGAACCACCGCGCAGTTCGCCATGTTGGCACGGCTGAGCAAATCCGCCGCGAACTCTTTGCAGTACAGATGATAATTCTCGAGAATCATCAGCAGGGGCTGTTCGAAGTTGCTTTCCTCGATCCAGTCGAGGATGCCGGGCAGCCGCCGCCTGATCTCCTCCACGCTGCTCTGCGAATGGTAGGAGTTGAACTGCAGCATCGAAACGGCCTTGCGGCTCACCTTCAGCTTGCCGTCCTTTTCGATCGCGACATTGAGCGCGTGATAACGGGTCGGCCCGAAAGCCGCGTTGACCTTTTCACGCAGGCTCGCGACCAGCGACGATATCAGTCCCTCGGTGATATAGATCACGCCATATCCCGCCGCGGCCGCATCGCCGCACAGCATCGTGAGCGCCTGGTTGCGCCCGCCGAAATTCTCGCCGCGGATCAATAGATTGCCCATCAGGCCGAGCGGACTCAATACCAGCTCGGGAACCGGCGAGTTTGCATCAAAGCGCAGGCGGAACACGATCTTGTCGGGATCGGCTTTTCTTTTCTTGATGAGGCTGGTGATCGTTATCATGTGTCCGCGTCTGCAAAAGAATGGGTTTACCGTCTTGAGATTCATGCACAGGGACGAGGCCGGCCTGTTCATTTTAGCTGCGCAAACCGGGTCTCCGATGAAATTGGCTGCGTGGGACGCGTTGCCGCGGAACATTTCGCTTGCCGCTTCGTTAAGCTTGTTGGGCCTGCGCGCATGCCGTAACAAAATGTCATCGGCCTGTTTCATTCCGGAAATCTTCGGCGGCCGGTCAGGCCTTAAATTTACAATACTGCACATGATCGAAGGCAGAATGCTGCCCTGATAATACCCCCTGTTTTTTATCCCGTTCAATGAGTAAGGATGCAATGAAAATCAACGCAGTCACTGTTGGTATGCCTGAGTCGGCTGCCGTATTTGCAGATAAGGCCGGGAAGATGGCCGGATATGACATGCCCCGTGTGGCAAACGTGCGCGCCGGTTTACTCGCCCTGACGCTGTTTGCCGCCGCGCCGGCATTCGCCGCACATCCCCTGACGACCGAGGATACGGGGACCCAGGGCCGGAACCATGTTCAGTTGGAGGTCACGGCGGAATACGGGAAAGACAAGGCGGCGGGCGTCGAAGAAAAAGCCACCGATGTCGCTGCAGTGTTCGCCTATGGCCTGCGCGACGACCTCGACCTGCTGCTGACGCTGCCCTATGCGCGCGTCGAAACGCGGGAAAACGGGGCGACGACGACGGTTGACGGACTGGGCGATGTCGGCCTCGATGCCAAATGGCGCTTCTTCGAGGCTGAGCATCTGAGCCTGGCCCTGAAAACAGGCGTCAGTTTTGCGAGCGGCGATGACACGCGCGGGCTTGGCGCAGGAAAATCCGGCTTCGGCATCAGTCTGGTGGCGTCGTACGAGATGGCGGAGTGGGGCTACCATGTCCAGCTTGGCCACCTCCGCAACCGCAATGTCCACGACGAGCGCGAGGCGATTCAACACGTTTCCGTCGCCGTGACCCGCATGGTCACGGACAAACTCATGCTGGCTGCGGAGCTCGGGAGTTCCTCCACGACGGATCGCGCGGTCGACGAGGATGCCCGTTTCATGACGCTCGGCGCCGTCTATGGTGTTCGGGATGATTTCGACATCGACATCGGCCTCAAGCGCGGCCTGTCCGATCCGGAAACCGACACCACCCTGCAGGTGGGGATGGCGCTTCGGTTCTGACCAGATAGGTTGACGGACAAAAAAGAGGGGTCGCCTGGGCGACCCCTCTTCATTTCATTGCGAGGAACCCGCTGGCACCCTGCATGATCCGTGCAGGGTGCGGCAGCCATCACCCCACCTTCGGCAGGCGATCCAGCGCCGCCTGGATCGCTTCTTCCGGGTTGGCGGAGTCTTCGAGTTCGCCTTGCAGCGGTCCGTCTGGGCCGAGACGGAGACCAGCGATTTTCCAATTATGGCAAGACGGGATTGGGTGAGATGGCCCAACTATTTGATCATGGGATAGGTTGAATTCCACTTTAGCGCATACTGAAGCCGATCTGGATTGACAGTTATGGTGTGTTACTGTTTGCGAGCCACCGAAAAATAGCGGGTAACTGTATGTCACTCATTCGTCCCGGTCACGGTGTTCCCTTATCCGCATTGCTCAAACGCTTTGTGTTGATTTACCTGCCCATCGTTCTGGTGCTTTCTGTTGCCTTGTTGGCGGGTATTCGACGCGACGAACAGGCGCGGGTAAACGAAATAGAGGGAAACGAGAGCAGCCGCATTGCGGTTGCCGAGGGGCTGATCATGCAGGACTTTTCGATAGTCAGCGCCGAGCTGCGCGTCATTGCCAGCTTGCCCTTGCTGCGCCGGTATCTGGATAGTGGCAATCCGGCGCGCCGGGCGGAACTGGAGGCGTTTTTTCTGGTGCTGTCGCGGGGTGGCCAGCGTTACGATCAGATGCGTTACCTTGATGCAAGCGGACAGGAAGTGATCCGTATCAATTACAACGACGGCCAGCCTGCAATCGTGCCGCGCGAGCAACTGCAGAACAAGTCGCACCGCTATTATTTTAGCGACACAATCAAACTCAATCAGGGTGAAATATTTGTCTCACCGCTGGATCTGAATATAGAACATGGGCGCGTGGAATTTCCCCACAAGCCGATGATTCGTTTTGGCACACCGGTATTCGATAGCGCAGGGCGCAAGCAGGGCGTGATCATGCTCAATTATTTCGGGCGTGACTTGCTACAGCGCTTTCAGGACGCGATGCAAGGGAGCAATTTGCATAGAACCATGCTGCTCAATCGGGAGGGCTACTGGCTAAGCGGCGCCAAGCCCGAAGATGAGTGGAGTTTCATGTTGGGAAAAAACGAACGCAGCTTCAGGCACGACTTCGCCGAAGCGTGGCGCACCATCTCTACCACCGAGTACGGATCACTGCTGACAGATCAAGGCCTGTTTGTGTTTGCCGCGGTCTACCCGCTGATTCCGGGGCATCGCACTTACGCAGATCCTACCTTGCCGCATGTGCATGGTCAGTATGAACTGGCGGCGAATGAATACTACTGGAAGATCGTAAGCCTGGTTTCTCATGCAAGCCTTTCAGGCACCGCTCTCTACAATAAGCCTATTGGCCGGGTCCTGCAGGTAGTTGCCTATCTATTGCTTGCGCTGGCTGCCTGGGTCATCGCCCTCACCACCTTGCAGCGAAAACAGGCGGAAGAGAAGATCAACAATCTGGCCTTCTACGACAGCTTGACGCAACTCCCCAATCGCCGCCTGCTGATTGACCGCTTGCACACAATCATGGCGACCAGCAAGCGCAGTGGCCGTTATGGCGCGCTGATGTTTCTCGATCTGGATAACTTCAAACCGCTCAATGATACGCACGGACATGATGTGGGTGACTTGCTGCTGGTGGAGGCCTCGCGGCGCATTGCGCTATGTGTGCGTGAAATGGATACTGTTGCGCGTTTTGGGGGTGACGAGTTTGTGGTGGTGCTCAGTGAACTGGAAGCGGGCCAGGCCGAATCGACCTTGCAAGCCCGCATCATCGCCGAAAAGATTCGAGCCACCCTGGATGAGCCATATGTGCTGAAATTCCAGCACGAAGAAAAAGTAGAAACAACGATCGAACATCATTGCACCGTAAGTATTGGCATCGTGTTGTTCGTCAATCATGAAGCCAATGCGGAAGACATACTCAAGTGGGCGGATAGGGCGATGTACCAAGCCAAAGCAACTGGGCGCAATCAGATCAGGTTTCATGATTTGAAGGCTTGAGCGACGACTTCGGAATGAACTGAAGTCCGGTTGACGTTGTTTGCTAAACCGGGTGAAGCAAGGGCTTGGCTGATTTTGTTGCGAGAAAAAAGGATCGGTTGAACCGATCCTTTAATCGCATCTATTCATAGCAGGCGTGCGCAGCGGCCATCACCCCACCTTCGGCAGGCGATCCAGTGCAGCCCTGATCGCTTCTTCCGGGTAGGCGGAGTCTTCCAGCTTGCCGCTGAAGTAGCTGTCGTAGGCGGCCATGTCGAAATGGCCGTGGCCGGAGAGGTTGAAGAACAGCGTCTTCGCCTCGCCGCTTTCCTTGCAGCGCAGGGCCTCGGCGATGCAGGCGGCGATGGCGTGGTTGGATTCCGGCGCGGGCACGATGCCTTCGGCGCGGGCGAAGGTGACGCCGGCCTGGAAGGTGGCGAGTTGCGGCACGGCCTGGGCCTCGATCAGTTTCTCGTGATAAAGCTGCGACACCAGCGCCGAGTCGCCGTGGTAGCGCAGACCGCCGGCGTGGATGCTGGGCGGCATGAAGTCGTGGCCGAGGGTGTACATCAGCATCATC
>JBFHXL010000091.1:0-6966 GCA_041599035.1 Thiobacillus sp.
ACTTGGTCACGAATGCGGTCTAAAGCGGTCATCTCAAAGCTCCTGAACAATACTTGACTTGAATACTCGGGAATTATACGCAGGACTGGGATTGCGTCAAGCGGGTTTTGGGGGGGTGAAGGCATTTCGTACCCGCTTGCAGAATGCGGATGGCTAATAAAATGTGTTTGTTTAAGAAGATCTGGTGTGAGCCTGTACAAGCGCGCAGCAGAAATACTGTCTATTGGTGACTGGATCTCGGCTACAACTGAGTGCGGCTCGTTCTCGGTCGCGCGCAGGAATGCAGGACACCAGCAGATAGGATCCGCCAGAAGGGGGATGTTGATTCAGGCTCGGGCGGGTGGCAATGAATGATTTAACGGGCTTGCTTAATCGTGCAGGGATTCAAAATAATCCTTGACGT
Organism: Thiobacillus sp.; assembly: GCA_041599035.1. Lineage (GTDB taxonomy): Bacteria > Pseudomonadota > Gammaproteobacteria > Burkholderiales > Thiobacillaceae > Thiobacillus. Next base: position 404 of record JBFHXL010000091.1, read on the forward strand.
CTTCCGGCGACCACGGCGTAGCTCCGAGCGTGGGAATGTACTGACCGTTCGCCACCGTCGTATTGAAAATGCTGACGACCTGGGCGCCTGTCAACGGGAAGTTTGGCGCGAACATGAAGGCGTTAAGGTAGGCACATACAGCTTCACGACCGAGGGCCTCATACGGCGGCGAGCCGGCTCCGCCGCCCAACTCCAATACCTGAAGCATGGTTTTTGACGTGCCTGTCGCATTGGGGTACTGATTGGTAAATCCCGGTTTGGTAAACAGGTCACCCTGGTTCAGGGCGGCATACTCCCAGTCAGTGCGCTGAGGGGTTTTTTTCCAGAATCCGTGGGACTTTCCGATTCTGCAACTCACGGGCTGGCCGTGACTTGAGACATTGCCCGAAAGTTTTCCGGATATCGTGCAGTTATAGGGAGCAGACGCCAGCGCATTCTTGCTGGCCAGCGTGGCGAGCACTACCGGGGCGGACAAGCCTGCCTGTGTCAAGCGGCGACGGGTTGCGTCAAAGCGTGGCGGGGTAGGATGTTGATCTTGCTCGTCCATTCGGCGGTCCTCAGGAAGCGGTTTGCACTAGTCGCTTAAATAATAAGCAAAAATTGAGCCAATATATCCGCATCGCGTGAAATCAAGGGCTTGGCGGGCGGTTTTTGTTGCTTGCGTGCGGGTGTGTAAATTTTTCCGACACTTTCCGGCGCTGGAATCACCCCTCTTCGGCAGTCACTTTCTCGCGCTTTACGGCCTTGTACAGCAAATGAGGAATCAGCAGATGCGCGGGCATCCGCAGCCAGTGGCTGCGCACGAACAGGATGAACTCGGCGAACCCGGTCAAAGGCAGGCGGCAGCTTGCATGGTAACCGGAGAGTGCGCGGGTCAACAGGTCGCGGATGATGCGGTCGCCGAATCGGCGTGCGCGCGGCAGGTCCAGAGCAGGTGCTTGCAGGCCAAAAATCCGCTGCAACTGGACGAGAACGAGGGCAAGCGGGCGTTCCAGATTTAGTTCCCGTGCCCGTTCCGCCAGCTGCGGCCAGAATTCGTCATGCCGGTCAGAGGCTGCCACGATCAGCGCATAGAGGTCGGAAAGGTCTCGCAGACCATGCTTCCATTCCCCTTCGTGCATCAGGTGGGTGGCGGAATGCAGGATGAGATCGGGCTCCGACGGAACGTGAAGGCACACCCTGTCTGGCAGGGGGCACGCGGCGGCAATGATCAGGTCGGGGCGGGTCCGGATGCGCGCGGTTTCCGGCAGCAGGTTGTGGTGGACATCTAAAATCGTGCCGCTGCGGATGTGCTGCATGGGGGGAATTTCATGCATCCATTGGCGGTAATAGCGCTGGTCGTAGGCATCGTGGTGGCTGCTGACCCAGCCGGTCAGCATGAGTGCGGCTTCGGTATCATGAATGGCCTGCTTGGGCACCAGGATGTCGATGTCCGTCATCATGCGACCCGCTGCGGCGGGCGACCCTGCGGCCACATAGGCGGCGCCCTTGAGCACCAGGACCGGAATGCCGAGCCCGGCCAGGGCGGCATCCAGTTTGGCCAGTTCGTAATGGACTGCCAGCGCCTGCCGTTCGGCAAAGACGAGTCCGGCTTCCAGGGCGTGCCAGACCGGTTTGGGAAGCGCAGCTGCCAGATTGTGCTGCGCGGCGAGGGCGCCCAGACGCCCCAGCAAGCCTGCCGCCCGGGCCTGGGGGACGATGCGGTCCCATTGCGCCGGCGTGAAGCCTGCCATGGCGGGAGGCGACGTCAGGGCGAGGATGAGGTCGCTGCATGCGGGCTTCATGCCACCAGGCCTTCAAAGAATTCCAGCGCGTCGGACAGCCTGGAATATTCGAAGTTACGGCAATCGCAGCAGTCCAGCATCTGGGCGGTCAGGGTGAACCCCAATTCGCCCAGCAGGCTGTAATTGAAGGCATGGCTGGCGGCGTGAATGAAGGCGTCGGCCTTCGAATGCGGGCTGGAACGGGCCGCGGCGCCATCGCGCCAGCGCGGGAACACGATATGCCGCGGCATGGCTTTTTCGGCCATGCGCGCCACGCTTTCCGCAGGTGGTTTCAGATGCGCCACCGTGCCCTTGTGGGTGTCCCGGGCCGCCTCGCCGATGACGGCAGCGGGGGAAAAGTTGCGCACCACGTCGATGCTGGCGTTCTTGAGGCTGACCGGCCGGGCCAGGGGCACCACCATGCCGTCGTCTCGGTCGATCAGGGTGATCTCGTCGGACAGCAGGCGCCAGCCGGACAGGGCCAGAAGGGCGGTCAGCGTGCTTTTTCCTGCCCCCGGATCGCCCGGCAGGATGACCGCCTGCCCGTTTTTTTCCAGCACCGCCGCGTGCAGCATCAGGTAGTGGTGGGCATGTCCGGCGATGCACCAGTTCATGCCCCATTCCAGTTGGGCGAAATCGTGGTCGGCAGGCAAAGGCTTGAACGGCGAGAAGTCGTCCAGCCAGAAGAAGATCTGCGGGCGCAGCCAACGCCGGATCCCGGCAGGGTGGGCCAGACGGACATGATAGTCGTAGTAATCGAAGGTGCCGATTTCGAAATCGGCGTAGAGGGCGTGCAAGCCCTGTGCAACCCGCTTCTGCCGGCTGGTAAGGTGAAAACGGAATGGGCCGGTAACGAGCCCCAGGCCCTGGGTCAGCCTGGATTCCAGTTCCGGAAGGGATAGTTCAGCCAGCCGCATTGCCGGGTTCGATTGCAACGGGTTCGATGAATTCCAGTCGGATCAGGCTGGCAAATACGTGTTCTAGGGTGGCTTCCGGGGCCGTGTCGCCCTGTTCCCGGAGCCATTCTGCCAGCGTGGCGCAGGCCACCGGGGCGGCCAGAGCCTGCTCCATGATCAGGCCGGCAAGTTCCGACAGGCGGTGCGTGTCGCCGCTGGCGCCATGGTAGAAAACATATTCGTCCTCGTCCGGCCAGCGGCGCCAGATCAGCTTGGAGTGAAACGGGACGCGCCAGTGGCTGGGAAGGGACATGAACTCTCGGGGTGCCAGGTCGGATCAAGGATAACCGAGCCCTAGCCCGGATGTCGACCCAGGGTTACCCGTTCCAGGCCGGCCAGATCACGCAGGGTGTGGATTTCGGCAAACTGGCGGGCTTCGAATAATGTGCGGCAGGCCGCGCCCTGGTTCCAGCCATGCTCCACCAGCAGCCAGCCATCGGGGGCCAGGTGGGCGGGCGCATCGACAATGATGGCGCGGAGGTCGTCCAGCCCGCTTGGGCCGGCCGCGAGCGCGGCACGCGGCTCGAAGCGCACATCGCCCCGTGCTAAATGGGGGTCGCCAGACTCGACGTAAGGGGGGTTGGCGACGATCGTGTCGAATGTCATTGTGGCGAGCCGGGCGTACCAGTTGCCGGATACGCAACGCAGGTTGGTTGCGCCCAAATGCCGCGCATTGGTTTCTGCGACGGCGAGTGCGGCAGCGGACGCGTCCACCGCCACCACTTTGGCCAGCGGCCTGTGTCGGGCCAGGCTGATGGCGATTGCGCCGCTGCCGGTACCCAGGTCGAGGATGCGCCATGACCCTGTCTCGGGAATGTGTTCCAGCGCCGCATCCACCAGCAGTTCTGTCTCCGGGCGTGGGATGAGCACGTCCGGCGTGACCCTGAATCGCTGTCCGTAGAATTCCTTGCGGCCCAGGATGTAGGCGACCGGCTCGCCTGTCAGGCGGCGCCTCAGCAGAGATTGAAACGCTGCGAGTCGTGCCGCGTCCGGTCGGTCGGTGTCATGCGCGATCATCCAGGCGGCATCGACCTGCCAGGCGTGTGCGGCCAGCGCGCGCGCTTCGATGCGGGCTTCGCGTTTGTCCAGTCCGAGCGCGGCGGCAATCCGGACGCAGGCATCGTCGAGTAGGTCGGCGACGTTCACTCAGGTGTTGCCTGACAGGGTGGCCAAGAGTTCGGCCTGGTGTTCGGCCGCCAGGGCGTCGAGCAGTTCGGTCAGGTCGCCGTCCATCATCGCGTCGATCTTGTACAGGGTGAGGTTGATGCGGTGGTCGGTGACGCGGCCCTGCGGAAAGTTGTAGGTGCGGATGCGGTCGGAGCGGTCGCCGCTGCCGACCAGGCTTTTGCGGGTGCTGGCCTCGGCTGCCTGCTGCGCCTGGATTTCGCGGTCTTTCAGGCGTGCGGCCAAGACGCTCATCGCCTGGGCGCGGTTGCGGTGCTGCGAGCGGTCGTCCTGGCATTCGACCACCAGGCCGGTCGGCAGGTGGGTGATGCGCACCGCGGAGTCGGTCTTGTTGATGTGCTGGCCGCCGGCACCGGACGCGCGGTAGGTGTCGATGCGCAGGTCGGCCGGGTTGATGTCGATTTCGCCGACTTCGTCCGCTTCCGGCATCACCGCCACGGTACAGGCCGAGGTGTGGATACGCCCCTGCGATTCGGTTTCCGGCACGCGCTGCACGCGGTGGCCGCCGGATTCGAATTTCAGCCGCGAATAGGCACCCTGGCCGACGATGCGGATGATCACTTCCTTGTAGCCGCCGACCTCGCCGGGGTTTTCCGAAACCACTTCGACCTTCCAGCCCTGGCGTTCGGCATGGCGCGTGTACATGCGCAACAGATTGCCGGCAAACAGCGCGGATTCGTCGCCGCCGGTGCCGGCGCGGATTTCGAGGAAGATGTTGCGCTCGTCATTGGGGTCCTTCGGCAGCAGCGCGGTCTGCAGATCGGTTTCCAGTTGCGCGATTTTCCCCTCGCTGTCAGCCAGTTCCGCTTCGGCCAGTTCGCGCATGTCGGGGTCGGCAAGCAATTCGCTGGCCGATTCCCGGTCGGCCTCGACCTGCCGGTACTGGCGATACAGCGCCACCACCGGGGTGAGGTCGGCGTGCTCGCGGGTGAGCTTGCGGTAGCGCTCCATGTCACCGGCGATGTCCGGCTGCGACAGCAAGGCGTCGAGTTCCTCGAGCCGCTCGTCGGCGCGAGCGAGCTTGTCGACCAATGAGGCCTTCATTCCTGGTGCAGCCCGTAAAGCTGGCTGATCAGGCGGACGAGGTGGTCGCGTTCCGAACTGTTGGCGTGGTTGAGGGCGTGCGTGGGGCCGTGCAGCAACTTGTTGGAGAGCGCATGGCTCATCGTCTCAAGCACGGCATGCGGGTCGTCGCCGCGTGCCAGCGACTTTTGGGCTTTTTCGATCTCGTGACGGCGATGGCGTTCGGCGCTGTCCCGCAAGGCACGGATCATCGGCACCAGTTCGCGGCCTTCCATCCAGTGCACAAAACTTTCGACGCTGGTTTCGATGATGGCCTCGGCCTGCACCACCTGCGCGACGCGGTTGTCCATGCCTTCCTGCACGACCTGGCCGAGATCGTCCACGCTGTAGAGAAAGACATCGTCCATGTCGGCGACTTCGGCCTCGACATCGCGCGGAACTGCCAGATCGACGATGAATATCGGGCGGTGGCGGCGTTGCTTGATCGCGCGCTCGAGCAAGCCCTTGCCGAGAATGGGCAAGGGGCTGGCGGTCGAGGTGATGATGATGTCGTAGTCCGGCAGTTCGTCCGACAGCGAGGTAAGCGGGATGACCCCGGCGCCGAAGCGTTCGGCCAGCGGGCGCGCACGTTCGGTGGTGCGGTTGGCCACGGTCATGCGGCGCGGATGCTGTGCGGCAAAGTGGGTGATGCACAGCTCGATCATTTCGCCGGCGCCGATGAACAGGCAGGCCTGCTCCTTGATGCCGGGGAAAATCCGCTCGGCGAGCCGCACCGCGGCGGCGGCCATCGACACCGAATTGGCACCGATCTCGGTGCTGGTGCGGACTTCCTTGGCGACCGAAAAGGTGCGCTGGAACAGCTTGTGCAGCAGCAGGCCGAGGGTGCCGGCTTTCTCGGCGGTCTGCACCGCCTGCTTCATTTGCCCCAGAATCTGCGTCTCGCCCAGCACCATGGAATCGAGTCCCGCCGCCACTCGAAACGCGTGCTGTGCGGCCTGCTCGCGCGGCAGCGCATACAGATAAGGCGCGAGTTCACGTCGTTCGATCTGGTGGAAATCGGCCAGCCATTGCGTGACTGAATCGGGGGAGGGCGTGTTGCAATATAGCTCGGTGCGGTTGCAGGTCGACAGGATGGCGGCTTCGGAGGCGCGCTGGCTTTGCGTCAGTTCATGCAGCGCCTGCACCAGTTTTTCGGGGCCGAACGCCACCTGCTCGCGGATTGCGAGCGGTGCGGTGTGATGGTTGACCCCGAGGGTAAGAAGCTGCATGCGGCTTGGGCCGAAAAAAGAGACCCCCATTTTACCCGCTGCTTAAGGGGTACGGACAGGGGGCGGGGCTAAATCGAAGCGCAGGCGATCGTAATAGCGCCCGCGATAAAGCAGGCGCCGACGTTGGGGCGAGTCGGAAAACGCGCTGCGCGTGTGCAGGACATTATTGCAGAGGAGGCCCATGCCGGGGCGCAGGCGTGCGTGCAGAATGTATTCCGAGCCGGCGAGGATGTCGGCCAGGGCGCCGACGGCGGCCCGTGTGATCACGTCGTTCTTCCACACGATGGAGCGGGTGCGCGCGGTGTAGCGCATGACGAGAAATCCCTCTCTAGGGTCGACCGCAAACACCGGGCCGCTTTGCGCGGCGC
>JBFHXL010000092.1:0-6857 GCA_041599035.1 Thiobacillus sp.
GCGGAAGCCGTGCTGCACTGCGGCGATGTGGTTGCACCGACCACACTGCGCGTGTTGCAGAAATTCGAATTGCCGGTGCACGTCATCCACGGCAACAACACCGGCGACCTCTACAACATGAGCCGGCTGGCGGCCGAGCCCAACAGCGTGATCCGCTATCACGGGCAGGATGCGGCCTTCACCCTGGCCGACCGCAACCTGTTCCTGGTGCATTATCCACATTACGCGCGGGCGCTTGCCTGCACCGGCGACTACGATCTAGTGTGCTGCGGCCATGACCATAAATCCAGCATCACCGAGGTGGCCACCGTCAAAGGCGGCCACACCTGGCTGATCAATCCTGGAACCGTTGGCGGCGTTGGCGCGCCCCCCACTTACATCATGGCCGATTTGGGCCGCATGCAGTTCGAGATCGTCACGGTCGAGGCCGCGGCAGCTTCGGTGCTTCCTCCGGTCACGCCGCACGTGTAGTTGACTGAGATATCGACGCCGGACTGCTGTCCGAGAAAAAACAAACGGGGCGCGAAGCCCCGTTTGTTCTGGTGTCAGCGAGGTGTTATTTCGCTGGTTTGGCCGTGGACAGACCGAGTGCGCTCCACTCCTGCATGCCGCCGCGGTACCACTTGATTTTATCCGCCGGGTAGCCGATTTTCAGCAGGCCTTTGATGTTGGTGGGCGATTGGCCGCACCAGTGCCCGTTGCAGAACAGGACCAGCGTCTTGGCATTGTCGAACATGTTGAATCCGCCCTGGTTCTTGACGCCGAGCTGTTTCTCGAGGATTTCCTGAACGGTAATGGGGTCGGACTTGCCGATATTGAGCTTGTCCCAGGGAATGTTGACCGCGCCCGGAATCGTGCCTTTCTGGACCCAGTCCGGCGTGCGCGAGTCAATGACCAGGATGCTGCTGTCACCGTCGCTCATCTTCTTCAGGTAGTGAATGACTTCCTGTTCACCGATGGTCTCCACGCCGGGCGCCAGCACGGCAGGCTGAATGCAGAAGGGCGGACATTTGCGCGAGGTCTTGGCAAAGTCAGGATTGATGGTGTTGTTCTGATCCTGGTTACGCACGATTGCGACTTTTTGTCCGCCATGCATCACGTCGACCGAGGACAGTCCGGCGGTGATGGCTACATCCAACGGTTTGTCGGCCGAGGCGGCGGTGCCGCCAGTGGAAGCACACCCCGTTATGCCGACTGTGGCAGCCAGTGCCAGGGCCAGACCGGAAAGCTTGAGCAGATTTTTCTTCATGAATGTTATTCCTCCGAAATGTATAAGGCTTGTTACCGGTTTAAGGCTTGACCGTGGTCAGTCCGAGCACGTTCCAGTCCTGCATGCCACCGCGGTACCATTTGATCTTGTCCGCCGGATAGCCGATTTTCAGCAGGCCTTTGATGTTGGTGGGCGATTGACCGCACCAGGCGCCATTGCAGAACAGGACCAGCGTCTTGGCATTGTCGAACATGTTGAACCCATCCAGGCTCTTGACGCCGAGCTGCTTCTCGAGGATTTCCTGAACGGTAATGGGGTCGGACTTGCCGATATTGAGCTTGTCCCAGGGAATGTTGACCGCGCCGGGAATCGTGCCTTTCTCGACCCAGTCCGGCGTGCGCGAGTCAATGACCAGGATGCTGCTGTCACCGTCGCTCATCTTCTTCAGGTAATGAATGACTTCCATTTCAGCGATGGTTTCCACGCCGGGAGCCAGTTCGCCCGGCTGAATGCAGAAGGGCGGACATTTGCGCGAGGTCTTGGCAAAGTCGGGATTGATGGTGTTGTTCTGATCCTGGTTACGCATGATCGTGACTTTTTGTCCGCCATGCATCACGTCGACTGAGGGCATGTCGGGAGTCAGATTGACGTCGAGTGCGCTTGCTGCCATGGGCAGGGCGAACGAGGCGAACAGGGTGGTTGCGGCGAGTAATGGGCGAAGCTTCATGTGTGTCTCCTGAAGTTATATTGGATACGCGATCGTTTTATATTAATTGCAATCAGGTTCTGCTGGTTTTGCAGTGCTTTCGGATGAGTTCTGGCTGTTGGCTTCCTCCTTCGGTTGGTCCTGTTGATTGGGGGGGGGCACATCGGGACTGGCTTGCTGAGTCTCGGTAGCCTCTTGCGCTATGGCGTTGCTCGCGCAGCCGGGCAGCAGGAAGGCCAGGCTGAGCAGGGCGGCTGTCATGCAGGATAAGCGGGTCGATCTGGTCATTCAAGTTTCCTCTTCGGTCTAGGGTTCAATTACGCTGCTTGATTCATCAGGTCAGTATCCGCGTATTTCATGCATAACGCATGCCATGCATTTTCCTGTTGATTTGAAAGCATATTCTGCTTTCGATGCGGCGTGGCACGACATTTATGTCATGTCGTGCCACGCATGCTGTCATGACGGGATGCACGGTACAAATCCTGCCTCCTTGCTGCAGCAGCAGGGCGAATCCCAAGATTCTCCGTCACGCGTACAAAGGCTGATCTCAAGTAACTCTGCCTCAAAGCGGATAGCACTGAATGTGCAATGTAACGCATCTTGGGCAAGATCGCACGGGTATTAGGATCTGCATATAGACTATTCATACCAAATAACAAGCGCCAAGTCACCCCTGCAATCCGCTCGCTCGCGATCAGCCCGGTATGGTGCTTGTGCGCTTCGTCGAGGCGAGGCTGCTCATCTTCCGTAGCGACGTCAATCCGGCGTCTTCCCGGCGCCAGAGTTGGGTCGTGTCGGTGCGTGCACCCGACAGTCAGGGCGATTCAAAAGCATGCGCGGCCTGATGTCTGCGCATGCATCCTTTCCCCCTTGCGTGTTTAATCGGCCTGGCATGCGACGTAGCGATTCAGCATGCCCGGTTCCAGCGCTTGCGCTGCGATACTGAAGTAGTTGGCCACCGGATTGACGCTGGCGCCGGTCTGTTGCCAGGACGTGCCATCGTGTCGCCAGAGTGCGAGGCGGCTTTCATTCTGGATGGCGCTGCCCAGTTCGTGGCGGGTGGAGCTTTCCTGCAGGTAATCGAACTGCAGGTCGACCCGGACGGGTTGCGCGCTTTTCAGGGTGACGAACCAGGTCCGCTCGATGCACTGCGCAGCCGATTTGCCTGGCGGCAAGAGAGTCGGAGCGGCTTCACGGTCGGTTTCCACCGTCAAACGTGCAGGGGGTTCGCCTTGCCGCAGGGTGGCGAAGGCCAGCGGGTAAGCCAGCAGTTTCTCCAGCAGGGGGGTTTTCTTTCCGGGGGCAGCCAGAACCTCGTTGGCCATCAGATCCATGGGTTGCACCCGTCGTAACAACAGGCTTTCCGGCGTAACCGGCGTCAGGGGGGCGTAGCTGGTGTAGGGCCGCCAGCGCGGGGTGTTGAAGGGCGACGGGTCGAGCAGCAGACCTTTCATGGCGTAATACCGCCATTCGTTGAAAAAGGCGAGGGCGTCGAAATGGGCCGAGGTCGTGCCCAGCGGCTGCGCAGGATAGGCTTCCTTTTCGATGGACGGCGCGACCAGTGCCTTGATGTCGGCGAGCCGGCGCTGGAAACGGGCCGGCTCGTACCAGCCTGAAGCCGGCGTGTCGCCGGGGGTCAGGATTTCCCGGAGGCGGGCCTGAAAGCGCGCATACAGTCGCGGGTTCTTGAGGGTCTTGATTTTGATCGGATTGTCCGCGCCAACCACCGGTGGATAGGCGTACTGGAAATACGCGTTATGAATGCTCATCGGGAAAGGCAGCGCGTTATCCGCCACCCGGCCCCAGGACAGGTCGTAATCCCACGGAATCACCCGCCACTTCTGTTCGGCCGGCATGTAGTGCAGGAAATAGTTCTTGTTGTAGGTGTCGCCGTTCTGGGTAAGCGTGTTGATCACCAGCCAGTCGATGACGGACTGGACATCGAAGTGCTTCTCGAGCCAGGTGTCGAAGCTGTCTGCCGGGGTCGTGTTGAGGCCGGCTTGCAGCGTGTCCAGCGCACTCATGTCGCTGCCCTTGGGGAAGTTTTTTTGCCAGCAAAACGCCGTACGGGCGGCGTTGGCCGGCATCAGGTCACCGCAAAAACTGCTGTCGTTCGGCTGATAAAACTCGCCATTGCCGAGCCCCATGCGGTCGAACATGACGTCGTCCATCCACTCGATATCGAGATACAAACCGATGTAGCGGCCATTGAGGTAGAGCTTTTTATAGCTTGTCTGGGGAATGCGCATGCCCATCGCGCGCGCCAGATCCCAGGTCAGCCATTCGCGCGCCTGGGTCGGGTCGGTGGCCATGGCATTCAGCGCGATGCGGCGGTGGCCTTGCCAGGTCTGGCCTTTTGGCAGGGTGATCAGCAGGGATTTTTTAAGATAGCGGCGCGAGAAGCTGCCCTTGACGGCAATCTCGCCTGTGGCTGAAGCGGCGCCATCTGTCAGGCGGACGGGAAATGACGATCTGTCGAAAGGATCTTTCTTGAACAGCACCTCGGCATCCTGGGCATCCATCTCCAGATGGATCTCGCCGCTTGTCACGGGCGTGCCAGACGCAAGATCGTAGCCTGATTGCGCGAGGGCCTGCGGCGGTGCCACCGACAGGGCCGCTGACTGGGCGGTTTGGACCGGCTGGGTGGGCTGGACGGGTGGCACTGCAGCCGTACCGGCAGATTCGTTGGCGACCGCGGCTGCGGGAACGGCAACTTCAACGGCAGCGGCAACGGGCCAGCCCTGGGCAGGCGAATAGATCCAGCCGGTCATGCCGGTTTGGCCGACCCGCACCTGGACATAATTACCCTGGCTTTGAATGATGCTGACCTGAGCATTCTTGGGCAAGGCCGTGATGACACGACTATCCTTGTCCGGGCCGCTGCGCAGGTTCGCCAGCGTTGTCTGAATGCTTTCCGCCTGCGCGCCCTGGATCAGGGTCAGGCCGATAAACAGGGTGAACAGCAGCTTATTTTGGGAAGGTTTTTTCATAACTGATTTTGATTGCGCTCGTGTCTTCAATGTTTTTCCCGTCCAGACTGGTCTGCAGTCCGATGCCCAGCTTTTCGTTTTTGCCGATGGCATGTCGCAGGGACAGGCTGGCGTCCAGTCGCCGGAATGCATCCTGAGTGTCTACCGCGTTCGGGGTGGTGGCGCGGGTTCCGCCGAGTGACTGGCTGTATTCCAGGCGCGCGGCTGCCGACCAGCCGCCAACGCCCAGATTCCAGTTGGCTGCCTGCAGGGGCAGACTGTATTGCCCATAAATCAAACCCTCCTGGGGCGAACCGTCAAACCAGCTCTTGATATCGGCGCCGAAATCCCAGTGCGGGTGCAAGGGATCGATTTCGAGGGTAAGGTCATACGGGTTGGCGCGCGGGTGGTAGTGCAGGCCCACGGTCACCCCCACGGAGCTGTGGCTGGAACTCTGGTTGCCGAACCGCTGGCTCGGCAGCAACAGGGCGGCTTCCCATACCCAGGTGTTGCGCAGCGGATCGATGCGGCGCGCCACGCCGATCTGGCCGCCATCGAGGCCCCATTTTTCGCCACTGGTGCAGGTCTGGTGGCGCAAGGATCCGCTGGCAAACACCGTGGTGTAATAGGACCAGCCATATTCTCCGTAGGCGTTCAGCGACTGTCCGGGGCTGCAGTTGCCCGAGACGGTATGCCCGCTCTTGTCGAAAATACGGTCCCCCAGATCCATGCTCAGGCTGAGCGAGGCAAAGCCCTCTCCGCCGCTTCGCATATGGCTGTCTGCGCTGGCGGACAGCGGTAGCGCCAGGATGCATAGGAGACAGGGTGCCAATATTTTTTTCATGAAGTGTGCTCGTCAATCAAGGATTGGTTGGTGGCTGTCTGCGCCAGACCCGCCATTCGCCCGAGTCATATACCAGGGCATAGCCGGGCAGGCCGTTCCAGAAGAGATCCGGAAATTGCTGGGTTACGCGGTCCTGGGCGGCAGCCTGTCGCGAGGGGTTGGCCACGACGATCTGCTCGGTGAGCGGATGAAGCCGTTTCATTTCATTCTTGAACTGAGGGGAAAAGGGCAACACCAGATTGCGCGCATGGCCGCGCGTCGCAATGGCCTGATAAAGCATGCGGTCGTCGATGAGGGTGGGCTGAGGATTTTCCCCAAGCCATTTTCCCAGGTCAATCAGGTCATCCCGGACGGGCTGGACTTCACCCGCCAACGCGCGTTGCCAGGCATGGGTTTCGTGCGAGGGCTGCCAGTTCAAAGCCAGCCAGCCGCCCAGATTGCCCAACGCCAGCAACGCCAGCAGGAGATAAATCTTGTTCGATCGCGGCATCAGCAGGATCCCCACCATGGTCGATGCGATCAGCAATACCAGCAGATTGCTTAAATCCGGCAGGAAAAAAATCGAGGTGGCCAGTCCAACGGCCAGCACGGGGTGAAAATACAGGGCCAGCGTTGCAACCAGGCGGGTGTGATAACGGCGATAGCGCCACACAAGCCAGAGCGGGAGGGGGAAGGCCATGGCCGAAAACAGCATGCCCCAGCCAAGGGGGGCCAGCCATTGACCGCCCAGGGCGGAAAGCCAGGGCGAGTTTTCGGGATGACTCAGCGCGCCGCGAAAACTGGCTTCGGGGGAGTTCAAAAAGACCCACGCATCTCCATGAAACACCCAGTTGAGATAAATCCAGCCACCTGCCGCCACCAGGAGCGGAAACCCCAGAATGCTGTAGACGCCGACCAGCGAGTTGCCCAGCATGCGGCTTGGCGCCAGAACGGGAATCAGCGGCAGCAGCGCCAGAAACAGCAACATGGTCCGCTCGTCGGCAAAAAACAGCAGCGCAAACATGGTGGCAACCAGCACCACGGCGCGCAGGTCATGGATGCTGATGATGAGGTAGCAGCCATAGCAGAACATGTAGAACATCAGCAGAAGCAGGGCGTTGTGAAGCCCGGAACTTGCCGCCCACA
>JBFHXL010000093.1:0-6785 GCA_041599035.1 Thiobacillus sp.
CAACCCCGAAGGCGTGCTGGCGCGTGGCTACAGCATCGTTCAGCTGGAAAACGGTACGGTGGTGCAGGATGCCGCCACACTTCAGTCAGGCGACAGCATCGGTATCCGCCTGCACCGTGGGCACGTGCATGCCACGGTCAAATCGACCACCCGGGATCAGGACTGACCCGCCTGCAGATGCCGCGCGACCAGGACGCCGGCTTGTGCCTCCAGATCGTTCGCCAGCGCGTCCAGCACCACCGCATCGGGCCACGAGCGTAGCCAGGTCAGCTGGCGTTTGGCGAGCTGGCGCGTGGCGGCGATGCCCTGTTCACGCAGGGAATTCAGGTCTGTTTCACCCTCCAGATGGGCCCACGCCTGACGATAGCCAACCGCGCGCATGGCGGGCAGATCAGGGGTCAGCGCATGCGTCTGGCGCAGGGCGCTCACCTCGTCGAGCAGGCCTTCGGCCAGCATGGCATCAAAGCGTTCGGCAATACACTGGTGCAAGACAGCGCGATCAGACGGGATCAGGGCGAGCTGCAGCACGCGATAGGGCAACGCGGTTTGTGCCTTGTCGAGCAATGCCGACATGGGCTGTCCGGTCAATCGAAAAATTTCCAGTGCACGCCCCACTCTTTGGGAATCATTCGGCGCCAGTCGCGCGGCAGTCACCGGATCAACCTGCGCCAGCTCGCCATGCAAGGCCGGCCAGCCGCGTGCCGCCGCCTCGTTCTCCAAGGTGCGCCGCAAGGCCGGATCGGCACGCGGCAGGTCGTCCAACCCCTGCAACAGGGCGCGGAAATACAGCATGGTGCCGCCGACCAACAAAGGCACCCTGCCGCGCGCGACGATGTCGGCCATCAGGCGCCGGGCGTCGGTACAGAATGCCGCTGCGGAATAGGCTTCGGTGGGGTCGCGTATGTCCAGCAGATGATGCGGCGCACGGGCCAGGGTGGCGGCGTCGGGCTTGGCCGTGCCGATGTCCATGCCGCGATACACCAGCGCCGAATCGACGCTGATGATTTCGAGCGGAAAGCGTTCGATCAGGCTGACCGCCAGTGCGGTCTTGCCCGATGCGGTCGGGCCCATCAAAAAAATGGCAGGGGGATGGCGGGATACAGGCATGGGCGTGATTATCCCTCAGCTTGTCGATTGCGCCTGCTGCCATTGACCCGGCATGCACCGGGCGCCCTTACGCCGAAAGCCCGGCCTGACAGCCGCAGCGCCGGGCACCAGTCAAAATCTGGCTGGCCTGCTACCCTGAAGCAGGCAAATCAACCATCGGTGATTCAGGATGAGGACATGGCTGCAGTGAATCGCTTGGGCACGCCCGGAACGAGCGGACTTTACGGCCTGGCGCTGGCCATTGGCCTGCACATGCCCGTTCATGCGGCCGAGCCCGCAAAGCAGCCGGAACGGATTGTGGCGGCGGGCATCCTGCTGCACGACAGCGGGCCATTCAGCGACCATCATGAAAACGGGGTCGACCTCAGCCTGGAGTTGCAGTTTGCACCGCTCAGCATCTGGGGTGCACCCCGCCCACATCTGGGCATAAGCCCCAATTTCCAGGGGGAGACCAGCGTCGCCTACGCCGGGCTCGGCTTCCGCCTGCGCGAGACATCCCGCTGGTTTGTCGACGGCATCCTCGGCGTGGCGGTGCATAACGGTCCCCTGCACAAGGATCCAGTCAACTGCCAGCTTTACAGCGATTGTGGCTATGGCACCCGCTTTCTGCCCCGGCTCGGGCTCGAGGTCGGGTATCGGATCAATCCGGCGGCATCCGTTTCCGTTCTCTTCGACCACATGTCGCACAAGTGGATCGTGGCGGGAGAAAACGAGGGCCTCGACCATGTAGGTGTGCGCTATTTGCGGGCTTACTGATTCCTGGTTTCCACGAATTTCACCATCAAAAAAGCGGCGGGGATGACCCCGCCGCTTTGGTTTTGCCTGGGCCTGCAATCAGGCTGTGCTGGCGTATTTTTCCTTGGCACTACGGGCAGCCTCGATTTCTTCCGGGCCGTAGGCCTTGCCGGACCACAGCATTTCGTAGGCGATTTCCTCGTTGCCGTTCTCGCACAGTTCCAGCACTTTCTGGAACAAGGGCTGGAAAGTATCGGAACGGTGCGATTGCTCGTGGTTCTCGAAACTGGTCCAGAAGGTCACGACCAGCGCCTCCTTGCCCTTCATCGGGCTTTCGACCGGCTGGCCGATGGTCGACCCCTCGTTGGATACCGCACCCGAGTTCAGCGCAACAAAACCGCCGATGAAGCCGGTATCGGAATGATAAGTCTTGACGTTCTCGCACAGGAATGCCACGCGTTCCTGCAGGTCATCCACCGTGTATTCAGGCTTCAAAATCATTCGGTTGACAGTCACGATACCGTCGGTCGGAAAATTAGCGATCAATCCACTCATGGTTTTCTCCTGTTGAAAGGGTTGACAGAACCCACAGTGTATATACCTGAGTGAATTAGTCAACTAATATGGCCGCATTGCTGTTACGATATCAGCTAATACTAGTAACAAAATTCCTGTTAGTTTATTTGATGTTTTTGTTCAATATGTTGCACGCGATACTTAGATAAATAACTTAAATGTAACTTTTCTGCTCGCTGCGCTTGCCGGGACGCTTTTTCATGATGACCACGCCCTTGGCCACGTCGACATCGGCCACCGGAATGTTTTCATACAGGGGGTTGAGCGGCTTCAGCATCCAGCCGTCGGCGTGCTTGACCATCTGGCGGAAAATATATTCCTCGTTGACGAAGGCCACCACGTAGGAGCCGTCCCTGACCACCCCGGACGGTTCGACCACGATAATCTCGCCCTCTGCGAATTCCGGCATCATTGAATCCCCCAGCACCATCAGCGCATAGGGTTCGGCGCTGGCGCAGTTGCTGGCTTCGTTGATGTCCTGAATCGGGATGGTTCGGCGTTCGCTACGTTCGTCCATGATGGTCTCGCTGGCTTCGATTAATTAGCGCAAGCTTATATTTAAATACGCGCCGGGTAAATCAACGTCTTGCAGATCAGCGCCCGCGCAGGAACATGGCATCGAGTTCCCCGAGGCTGATCTGGAACCAGGTGGGGCGGCCATGGTTGCATTGCCCGGCGCGTTCGGTGGCCTCCATCTCGCGCAGCAAGGCGTTCATTTCGGGCAGCGTCAGATGCCGGTTGGCACGCACCGCGCCGTGACAGGCCAGGGTCGCCAGCAGCGCGTTGCGGCGTTCGGCCAGCAGCCGCACCACTCCGTATTCAGCCACTTCGTGCAGCACCGCACGTGTCAGCTCGACCGGGTCGGCATTTTTCAGCAACCAGGGCACCGAGCGCACCGCCACCGAAGTGGGCGAGGTAAGCGACAGCTCGAATCCGATTTCAGCCAATTGCGCCAGATGCGGCGCAATTTCGGCCAGGTCACGTGCGTCGACCGTGAGGGTGACCGGGATCAGCAGGGTTTGTGCCGGGACGGCGCGCGCATCGAGCGCGGTCTTGAGCTTTTCGTAGACGACGCGTTCGTGCGCAGCATGCATGTCGACCAGAACCAGACCTTGCGCGTTCTGCGCCAGCACGTACACGCCATGCAACTGGGCCAGCGCATAACCCAGCGGCGGCGCATCGCCCGCGCCCCGTTCAGGCAAGGCCGTCGCGGCACCTGCCGCCGAAGCCTGATTCCCCTCCTCCTGCCCCCAGGGCGCGTAATACGCCATCGCCTCATTGACCTGCAGGGGCATGACCGCCTGCTGCGGGGCAAAGCCCGGGCTGCCCGCTGCCGCGGCAGGACGCCCCTCCTGCGCCTCGGCAATTGCCGTCTCGACCGGTGCCGACAACAGCCGTTCGACCGCATGGAACAGAAACTGGTGCATGCCGCGGCTGTCGCGGAAGCGAATTTCGGTTTTGGCCGGATGCAC
Organism: Thiobacillus sp.; assembly: GCA_041599035.1. GTDB lineage: Bacteria > Pseudomonadota > Gammaproteobacteria > Burkholderiales > Thiobacillaceae > Thiobacillus. The sequence continues at coordinate 3,891 of JBFHXL010000093.1, forward strand.
GTTGACGTCGACCAGATCGGGCGGCAGGCTGATGAACAGGCAATAGGCCGGATTCAGCTGATGATGCAAGACGTCGCGATAGGCCTCCTTGAGGGCGTGAACGATCAGCTTGTCGCGCACATAGCGGCCATTGACGAACACGTGCTGGCCATCCCGGCTCGCGGTCGCGGCGCCGGGACGAACCACCCAGCCCGACACCCGCAGCGCCCCTGCGGCCGCGTCGACCGCAAGCGTATTGCGCTCGAACGCCTCGCCCATCACCTGGCGCACCCGTGCGGCGGCCGATTCTGCATTGAGGCGCAGCTGCACGCGGCCGTTGTGGCTCAGGGAAAATGCCGTGTCCGGATGCGCCAGCGCCAGCCGCCGCACGGTTTCGGCGCAGTGCGCGTATTCGGTGCCCTCGGTCTTGAGGAACTTGCGCCGCGCCGGCGTATTGAAAAACAGGTCCTGGATATCGATCGTCGTCCCCGTTGCGCGCGCGGCCGGCGCAGGCGCATCCAGCCGGCCGCCTTCGACCTGCACCGTCCAGGCATGATCGGCGCTGTCGTGATTAAAACCCGTGTGATTAGCGTTGGCGCTGCGGCTGGTAAGTTGCACCCGCGCAATCGCGGCAATCGACGCCAGCGCCTCGCCGCGGAAGCCCAGGCTTGCCACCCGCTCCAGCTCGGCCAGGCTGGAAATCTTGCTGGTGGCGTGACGGGTCAGGGCCAGCACGAGTTCGTCGCGCGCAATGCCGCTGCCGTTGTCGCTGACCCGAATGCGCTTGATGCCGCCCTGCTCGAGGTCGATCTGGATGTCGGTCGCGCCGGCATCGAGGCTGTTTTCCAGGATTTCCTTCAAGGCCGCAGCAGGCCGCTCGACCACCTCGCCCGCGGCGATTTGCGATATCAGCACATCGGGTAAAACGCGGATGCTCACGACTGAATTGTAAAGTGCAGGGCACACCGCGCGAATATCGCCGGCGCTTGCTTCGCCCCCGGCGACCGGTCGAAACCGGAAGCCGTCACGCCCAGCCTACCGCCGCTCATGGATAGCGGGTCAGCCGCGCCGGTGAAGTCAGCGGATGCTTGTTGAAGTAGGTCTTGACGCCGACAACGATGGCATCGACCAGCTTGTCCTGGTAGTCGGGATCGTTCAGGCGTTTTTCTTCTTCCGGATTGGAAATGAATGCGGTCTCGATCAGGATCGACGGAATATCGGGTGCCTTCAGCACCGCAAAGCCCGCCTGCTCGACATGCGCCTTGTGCAAGGTGTTGACGCCGCCGATCTCCTTCAATACCGCATGCCCCAGCTTCAAACTGTCGTTGATGGTGGCGGTTTGCGACAGGTCGATCAGCGTGCGCTTGAGGAAAGGATCCTTGACGTCGATGTTGATGCCGCCGATCAGGTCCGCATCATTCTCCTTTTTCGCCAGCCATCGTGCGGCGACCGACGTCGCCCCGTTCTCGGACAGGGCGAACACCGAGGAGCCGCGCGCATGTGGCTTGATGAAAGCGTCGGCGTGAATCGACAGAAACAGATCGGCTTTCACGCCGCGCGCCTTGATCACCCGCTGCGCCAACGGCACGAAATAATCGCCGTCCCGAATGAGGACTGCCCGCATGTTGTCCTGCGCATCGATTTTCTGCTTGAGCTTCCTGGCCAGCGCCAGCGTGACGTCTTTTTCGTGCGAGCCATTGGCGCCGACCGCACCGGGATCTTCCCCGCCGTGACCGGCATCGATTGCGACGGTAAGCAGCCGCGCGTACTGCGGCGAGGCTGGCCTGGCAGCAGGCTGCGCGGCCGGGAGGGCCGCAGTATCGTTGGCCTGGGTCGAATACAGATCCACCACCAGCCGATGGCCGTACCGTTCAAGCGGTTGCAGCTGGAATACGGAGGGTTTGACCGGGGCCTTCAGATCGAGCACCACCCGCATCACACCGGGACGATTCATGCCCACCCGAATGGCCGCGATGTACGGATCGTCGGCGGTCAGTTGCCCGGCCAGCGCATCGAGTGCGGCGCCCGCTTCCACGCCCTCGAGTTCGATCACCAGCCGCTCCGGATTCGACAGGGAGAAATATTTATAGGTGACCGGCTGCGCAGCCTCCAGCGTAATCCGGGTGTAATCGGGAGACGGCCACAGGCGCGTGGCGCTGAGCTGCAATGCCTGGGCCAGGCCCGAGGTCAAGGCAAAACACAGCAGAAGCGTTTTTAACAGGTGTTTATGCAACATGTCTCCAGGTAACGGGCTCCGCGCGGGCTGGTGGCCTCGCACTCGGCTTCACGCGCATCGTCGCTCACCCGCAAGCGAATCACCACATCCGGCGCCGGCAACCAGCCGGCGGCTTTCTCGGGCCACTCGATGAAACTCACCGCCTGGCCGTCACTCACATCGCGAAATCCGGCATCGAGCCATTCGCGCGGGTCATGCATACGATACAGGTCATAGTGATATAGCTCAAATGCGGGCAGAGTGTAAGACTCGGCCAACGTATACGTCGGACTCTTCACGCGCCCGCCATAACCCAGCGCACGCAACAGTCCGCGCACCAGCGTGGTCTTGCCTGCACCGAGGTCGCCCTCGAGGTAGAACGTCATGCCCGGCACCAGTTCCCGTGCCAGCCGCGCGCCGAATGCCAGCGTCGCCGCCTCGTCGGCGAGATGGCAGGTGCTGCGCACGGTATGATCGTTCTTATGCATGAGCAAGATTTAACGCAGCTGGCACAACAAATCAAGCAATGGGGGCATGAGCTCGGTTTTGCCGCCGTGGGCATTGCCGACAGCGACCTGAGTGCGGCCGAGGCCGGTTTGCAAACGTGGCTGGATCAGGGATTTCATGGCGAGATGGATTATATGGCGGCACACGGCACCAAGCGCAGCCGCCCGGCCGAACTCATCCCCGGCACGGTTCGC
>JBFHXL010000094.1:0-6781 GCA_041599035.1 Thiobacillus sp.
CCCAGGCGCTTTTTCGAGGCTTCGTCGGTTTCCCGCTTGACGGCTTCGCGTTCGATCTTGAGCTGGATGATGCGGCGGTCGAGCTTGTCCATCACCTCGGGCTTGGAATCGATTTCCATCTTGATGCGCGCCGCCGCTTCGTCGATCAGGTCGATCGCCTTGTCGGGCAGGAAACGGTCGGTGATGTAGCGATGGCTCAGTTCGGCCGCGGCGACGATTGCCGGGTCGGTGATGTCGACGCCGTGGTGCAGCTCGTAGCGTTCCTGCAGGCCGCGCAGGATGGCGATGGTCGATTCGACACTCGGTTCATCGACCAGCACCTTCTGGAAGCGGCGCTCGAGCGCGGCATCCTTTTCGATATGCTTGCGGTATTCGTCGAGCGTGGTCGCCCCGATCAGATGCAGTTCGCCGCGCGCCAGGGCGGGTTTGAGCATGTTGCCAGCGTCCATCGCGCCTTCGGCCTTGCCGGCGCCGACCAGGGTATGCAGTTCGTCGAGAAAGACGATGTAGCGGCCCGGATCCATCGCCAGCTCTTTCAATACGGCCTTGAGCCGCTCCTCGAATTCGCCGCGGTATTTGGCGCCGGCCAGCAGGGCGGCCAGATCGAGCACCAGCACCTTCTTGCCCTTGAGCGTCTCCGGCACTTCGTCATTGATGATGCGCTGCGCCAGGCCTTCGACGATGGCAGTCTTGCCGACGCCGGGCTCGCCGATCAAGACCGGGTTGTTCTTGGTGCGACGCTGCAGGATCTGGATCGAGCGGCGGATTTCATCATCGCGCCCGATCACCGGGTCGAGCTTGCCGTCGCGCGCACGTTCGGTCAGATCCAGGGTGTATTTCTTCAGCGCCTCGCGCTGGCCTTCGGCCTCCTGCGACTGCACGTTTTCGCCGCCGCGCACCGAGGCGACCGCCTGCTCCAGCGCGGGTTTCGACGCCCCGTGCTGCTTCAGCAGGCGGCCAGTTTCACCCTTGTCGTCCAGCGCCGCCAGCAGGAACAATTCGGACGCGATGAACGCATCGTTGCGCTTCATCGCGTCCTTGTCGGTGAGGTTCAACAGATTGTTGAGTTCGCGCGAGATGCTCACCTCGCCGCCCTGCCCTTCCACCTTGGGCAGCCGATCGAGCGACTGGGTCAGCGAGGCCTTGAGGGCAGGCACCTGCACGCCGGCGCGCGACAGGATCGACGCCGCACCACCGCCCTCCTGGTTCAGCAGGGCCAGCAGCAGATGCTGCGGTTCGATATAGGCATGGTCGCCGCCGACGGCAAGGCTTTGCGCATCGGCGATCGCTTGTTGGAACTGGGTGGTGAGCTTGTCAAAACGCATAAGGGGCCTCGTGCTTAAGGTATATTCAATGTCGTCTAAATGAAGCCTTCCGGGGCGATTTCAACCCTTCATGTCTGAATTGAATGTAGAACAGGTTCTGGCCGATGTTACGCGCGCGCTGGAGGAAGACATCGGCGGCGGCGACCTCACTGCACGGCTCATCCCCGCGACGCAGACCGCACGCGCCCGTGTCATCACCCGCGAAGCTGCCGTCATCGCCGGCCGGCCCTGGTTCGACGCCTGTTTCAGGGCGCTCGACCCCGACTGCCTCCTCGATTGGCAAATCGATGAAGGCGACCGCGTCGAAGCCGGCAGCAAGCTGGTCGAAATCCACGGCCATGCCCGCGCCCTGCTGACCGCCGAGCGCCCGGCACTCAATTTTCTGCAGACCCTGTCGGCGGTGGCCACGGCCACCCGACCCTATGTCGAGGCCGTCGCCGGCACCCGGGCCGTCATTCTCGACACCCGCAAAACCCTGCCCGGCCTGCGCATCGCCGAAAAATACGCGGTGCGCGTCGGCGGCGGACAGAACCAGCGCGTGGGGCTATACGACGGCATCCTGATCAAGGAGAACCACATCACCGCAGCGGGCGGCATCGCCCAGGCGCTCGAAGCCGCGCTCAAACTGGCCGCCGGCACGGTCAGTGTGCAGATCGAGGTGGAAAACCTCGACGAACTGAAACAGGCGCTTGCCGCCGGTTCCCCGCTGATCCTGCTCGACAATTTCAGCCTGGCGCAGATGCGCGAAGCGGTGGCACTGACCCAGGGCCGCGCCCGGCTCGAGGCTTCCGGCAACATCACGCTCGACACCGTGCGCGCGGTCGCCGAAACCGGAGTCGACCGCATTTCCGTCGGCAGCCTCACCAAGCACATCCGCGCCGTGGACTTATCGATGCGCATCGATACCGAATGATCGCGCCATCCCTGATCGACATCGTCCGCACCCGCTATGACGAGCCGGCGCACGCCGCCGCGCTGGTCGAACTGCTGGACGCCTATGCGCGTGACCCAGCCGGCGGCAGCGAACCGTTGAGCGACTTCGCCCGTTCCCACCTGATCGACGAACTTGCCGCACGGCCTTTCGTCTTCAGCGTGCTGGCGTTCGACGGCGCCACCCCGGTCGGACTCGTCAACGCCATCGAAGGCTTTTCGACTTTTGCCTGCCGCCCGCTGGTCAACGTGCACGACGTCGTCGTCCTGGAAAGTCATCGCGGGCGCGGCATTGCGACACTGTTGTTCGCCGAGGTCGAAGCCATCGCGCGCGAACGTGGCGCCTGCAAGCTGACCCTGGAGGTGCTTTCCGGCAACCGCGCTGCCCGTTCGCTTTACGACAGGCTCGGTTTCGACGACTACCGCCTCGACCCGGCGATGGGGCACGCGCAATTCATGCAGAAATGGCTGGACTGAAACGCGCGCTCCTCGCACTGTGGCTGACGTCAGGGGCGCTGACCGCCCACCCGCTGTGGGCGGACCCGCCTCCGGCCGCGCCCGCCATGCTGCTGGCCGAGGTGTATACAACCGGCGTCGACGTCACCCGCTACTGGGTGAGCGAAAAATTCGATGGCGTGCGCGCCCAGTGGGACGGCCGCGTGCTGCGCTTTCGCAGCGGCGGCCATGTCCCGGCGCCGGCGTGGTTCACCGCAGCTTTTCCGGCCACGCCGCTGGACGGCGAACTGTGGATCGCGCGCGGCCGCTTCGACGCGCTGTCAGGCACGGTGCGCAGGATCGATCCGGTGGATGCCGAATGGCGGCAGGTGCGCTACCTGGTATTCGAACTGCCCGGCGCGGCGGGCGATTTCAGCGCGCGTGTCGAACAGATGCGATCAATCGTCGAGCGGGCCGGCGTGCCCTGGCTGCAGGCGGTCGGGCAGACACGTGTAACCGATCGCAAGGCACTGCTGCAACGGCTCGACAGCGTAATGCGCCAGGGCGGCGAAGGCCTGATGCTGCACCGCGCCGACGCGCCCTATCGCAGCGGCCGCAGCGACGTGCTGCTGAAACTCAAACCCTGGCTGGACGCCGAAGCGCTCGTCGTCGGCTACGTACCCGGCAAGGGCAAATACCGCGGCATGACCGGCGCGCTGCTGATGGAAATGGCAGACGGCACGCGCTTTCGCATCGGCAGCGGGCTGTCCGACGCGCTGCGCCGCCGGCCGCCGCCGCTCGGCACGCGCATCACCTATCGCTACCAGAACCTGACGAAAGCCGGGCTGCCGCGCTTTCCGCGTTATCTGCGCGTGCGGGAAGCGTTTTAATCATTCCAGCCAGATCAGCGAGGCCATGCGTCCGGTCACGCCGTCGCGGCGATAGGAATAGAAGCTGTCCGCTTCGGTGAAGGTGCAGCGCCCGCCGCCGTAGATGGCATGAACGCCGGCGTGGTTGAGGCGAATGCACGCCAGCTGGTAAATGTCGGCCAGCCATTTTCCCGCTGCATGCGGCACGAAGGCCGCGGCCGCCCCGGGATGCTGCGCAACAAAAGCCTGCCGCACCTCGTCGCCCACCTCGAAGGCCTGCGGGCCGATGGCAGCGCCCATCCAGGCGAGGATGTCGCCGGGTGCTGCCTGCATCGCGGCGACCGCGGATTCCAGCACGCCGCCGGCCAGCCCGCGCCAGCCGGCGTGCGCGGCGGCCACGACGGTGCCGGCACGGTCGCACAACAGCAGCGGCAGGCAGTCGGCGGTGAGCACCGCGCAGACCTGCCCGGGCGCGCGGGTGAACGCTGCATCGGCTTCGGGATTCGGCTCACGCCCGAGTTCGACCACCCGGGTGCTGTGCACCTGCCGCAGCCACCCCGGCTCGGCAGGCAGGTACTCATGCAGGCGTGCGCGATTGGCGGCGACATGGGCAGTATCGTCGCCGACATGGTCGCCGAGGTTGAGACTGTCCCACGGCACACCGCTCACGCCCCCGGCACGGGTGGTCATCAGGCATCTGACCCGCGCCGGTGCCGGCCAGTCGGGGACGATCAGGTTCATTTGACCCAGTCGGTGTCGTCCCGCAGCGCCGCAAGGAGCGAGGCGAAATCGGACGGCAGCGGACATTCCCACTGCATGAATTCCTGGGTGACCGGATGAATCAGGCCCAGTCGCTCGGCGTGCAGTGCCTGGCGCGGAAACGGGATCGTGTGATGGCTGCGGCGGCTGGCGCTGTAGACCGACTCGCCCACCAGCGGATGGCCGATGTGCTGCATGTGCACGCGGATCTGGTGGGTGCGTCCGGTTTCCAGCTTGCAGCGCAACAGCGACAGTCCGGGGAAGCGCTCGACCACCTCGTAATGCGTGACCGCCTCCTTGCCCATGCTGTGAACGGTGCGCTTGGTGCGGTTGTGCGGATCGCGCGCCAGCGGTGCATCGACCGTGCCGCCATGGTCGACCTCGCCGTACACCAGGGTGAGGTATTCACGCTTGACGGTGCGCGCCTGCAGCTGGCGCACCAGATCGGTATGCGCCCTCAGCGTCTTGGCGACGACCAACAGGCCCGAGGTGTCCTTGTCGAGCCGGTGCACGATGCCGGCGCGCGGCAGTTCGGCCACCTGCGGCACCCAGTGCAGCAGCGCGTTCAGCAGCGTGCCCTGGCGGTTGCCGCTGCCGGGATGGACGACCAGGCCGACCGGCTTGTTGATCACCATCAGCATGGCGTCCTCGAACACCACGTCGAGCGGAATCGCCTCCGGCGCATCAGGGGTGGCATTCGGATCCGGCTCGATCTCGACCCGCACCGATTCACCGCCGTGCACCTTCATCTTGGTCGTGCCCCAGGCGTCGTCCACGGAAATCTTGCGGGCGCGGATCCAGTTCTGGATGCGATTGCGCGAAAACTCCGGCAGCATGGCGGAGAGCGCCTGATCCAGGCGCTTGCCCCCTTCTGCATCGGGGATCACCAGCTGGCGAATGTCGCCCTCGGTATTTCCCTTATAATCTGTCGACAATTTTTCTGCGTCCTTTGCCATGCCTAACGTACATTTTTCCCCTTTCAGCGCACTCACTCGCGTGCCTGGCCTGCAACGGGTGCTGGGCAGCGTGCTGTTGAGCGCTGCGCTCACCCTGGGGGGCTGCGGCCTGTTGCCCGAGGTCAAGGATGAAACAGCGGGCTGGTCGGCGCAAAAAATCTATGCCGAGGCCAAGGACAACCTCGGCCAGGGCAACTACGAACGCGCCGTCAAGCTGTTCGAAACGCTCGAATCGCGCTACCCCTTTGGCCGCTATGCGCAGCAGGCGCAACTGGAAATTGCCTACGCCTACTACAAGGACAATGAGCCGATTTCCGCCATTGCCGCATGCGACCGTTTCATCAAGTTACACCCCAATCATCCTAACGTCGATTACGCCTTTTATTTGAAGGGTCTGGCGAATTTTAACGACGATCTCGGCCTGCTGGGCAATCTGGTCGATCAGGACATGAGCGAACGCGACCCGCGGGCCGCGCGTGATGCGTTTCTCTCGTTCAAGGAACTGGTCACCCGCTTTCCCGACAGCAAGTATGCCGAAGACTCGAGCGCCCGCATGAAATATCTGGTCAATGCGCTGGCCCAAAATGAAATTCATGTCGCCAAGTATTACCTGAAGCGCGAGGCCTGGGTGGCCGCCGCCAACCGCGCCAAGGAAGTGCTGAAAACCTACCCCGACGCCCCCGCTCTGGAAGAGGCGCTGGCGATCATGGTGCTGGCTTACGACAAGCTGAAGCTGACCGATCTGCGTGATGATGCACAGCGGGTGTTGAAGCTCAACTTTCCCAACAGCAAGTACGCCAAGGGCGTCAGCACCGAAGGGAAGGCGTGGTACCGGTTCTGGTAATCCGGCAGCCGAACTGAGTCAGATCGCTGCTTCGCCCGACTCGCCGGTGCGGATCCGTACCACCTGTTCCACCGGGCTCACGAAAATCTTGCCGTCGCCGATCTTGCCGGTGCGGGCGGCATTGATGATTGTCTCCATCGCACGGTCGAGCAGGCTGTCGGCAATGACAATCTCCAGTTTCACCTTGGGCAGAAAATCCACCACGTATTCGGCACCGCGATACAGTTCGGTGTGACCTTTCTGACGGCCAAAGCCCTTGACCTCGGTGACGGTCAGGCCGGTCACGCCGATGTCGGACAGCGCTTCGCGTACTTCATCCAGCTTGAACGGCTTGATGATGGCTTCGATCTTCTTCATGACAGGTCTCCTTCGGGTCGGTATTTCGAGGTAATCGGATAACGGCGGTCTTTGCCGAAATTGCGCGGCGTGATGCGCGGGCCGGGAGGTGCCTGGCGCCGCTTGTACTCGGCAAGGTCAACCATGCGAATGACCTTGCGCACGATGGCCGCATCGTATCCCAATGCAACGATATCGTTCGCCGACAGGTCACGTTCGACATAGGCAGCCAGAATCGCATCCAGCATATCGTAGGGTGGCAGGCTGTCCTGATCGGTCTGGTCGGGCCGCAGTTCGGCCGACGGCGGGCGATCGATGATGCGTTGC
>JBFHXL010000095.1:0-6724 GCA_041599035.1 Thiobacillus sp.
GAACGCCGAGTAATCATGACCAAATCGGAGCTGATTGCCCAACTGGTGGCGCGGCATTCGCAATTTTCGGTTGCGGATATCGAGATGGCGGTGAAGACGATCCTCGACGCGCTGGCGAAAAACTTGTCGCGTGGCGAGCGCATCGAGATCCGTGGCTTTGGCAGCTTCAGCCTGAGCTTTCGTCCCGCCCGCCTTGGCCGCAACCCCAAAACGGGCGAGCGCGTCGAGGTGCCGGCCAAGTATGTGCCGCACTTCAAGGCCGGCAAGGAATTGCGCGACCGGGTGGATTTTCCGCTTTGAGCATGATGCAATGATGGTGAAAACGGCGCAGTTGCGCCGTTTTCTTTTTTTGGACGAACTTTTTGAAGTTGGTCTGCAAAGGTAGAATGGGCGCTCTCCACGCGCGACGATTCATGAAAACACTCACACGTTATCTGGGACTGCTGTTCAAGCTGCTGGTATTCCTGCTGGTGCTGGGTTTCGCCCTGAAAAACAGCCACACCGTCATTTTCTATTCCTATCTGGACTACGTATGGCATGCGCCGCTAATCGTCATGCTGGGTCTGGCCTTTGCCCTCGGCGCCCTGACCGGGGTGATGGCGCTGCTGCCGACCCTGTTCCGGCTTCGACGTGAAATCAGCCGCAAGTCCAAGGCAACGGAGATGGGCACGGTTACCTCAACCGATATGACCGTCGTTTAACGCAGCATGGAATTCGAGTTCTGGTGGTTGCTGGCATTTCCCCTGTTTTTTGCGCTGGGCTGGCTGGCTGCGCGGATCGACATTCGTCAGGTGGTGACCGAATCGCGTGCGTTGCCCAATTCGTATTTTCGCGGATTGAATTTCCTGCTCAACGAGCAGCCCGATAAAGCGATCGAAGCTTTTCTCGAAGTCGTCAAGCTCGAACCCGAAACCATCGACCTGCATTTTGCCCTGGGCGGTCTGTTTCGCCGTCGCGGCGAGCTCGACCGTGCCATTCGCATGCATGAGAACCTGCTGGAACGCGAAGGCCTGGCCGAAGAGCAGCGACTGCGCGCCCTGAGCGAACTGGGCCAGGATTATTTGAAAGCCGGCCTGCTCGACCGCGCCGAACAGGTGTTCGGCAAGCTGCTGGAAACGCCGCAGCATGGACAGGCGCGCACCTATCTGCTGGAAATCTACGTCCAGGAAAAAGACTGGAAAAAGGCAATCGAAGCCGCACGCCTGCTGGAGAAGGACACCAGCAAACCGCTGAATGCGGATATCGCCCATTTTTATTGCGAACTGGCCCTGCTGGAAGCAGCCAAGGGTCATCCCGATGCCGCAGCCACACATTTGAACCAGGCGCTGTCCACCAATCGCCAGTCGGTGCGCGCCAACCTGATGGCGGGCGATCTCGATGCGGCAGCGGGGCGACATGAGGCGGCGATTGCCGACTGGCGCCTGGTCGAAACCCAGAGTGCGGTTCACATGGCGCTGGTGGTCGATCGCGTGCTCGGCAGCTATCGCCAGCTTGGCCAGTTGGACGAAGGCGTGCAGTGGCTGCGTGCGCTGTATGCAAGGCAGCCGTCGCATGATGTGTTCGGTGCCCTCTATCTGGCCGTATCCGAATCCGAGGGTGCGGCCGCCGCCAGCCAGCTTGCGCGCGAGGAGTTGCGGCGCACCCCCAGCCTGCGCACGCTCGACCGCCTGCTCGAAGCCGAACTCGTCAATGCGGAACCCGAGGCACGCGAACTCCTGCAGATTGAAAAAAGCCTGGTGGCGTCGCATAGCCAGCGCATGATGCGTTACCAGTGCGGCAGCTGCGGTTTCAAGGCCAAGCAGTTTTTCTGGCGCTGCCCGGCGTGCGGACGCTGGGACAGCTTCGACCCCGAGCGGCGAGAGAGCGAAAACTGAGATGCAAGATTCAAGGTGCAAGTTTCAAGAGCAGGTAACAGCGTGAATACGAAAAAAATTATCGTGGCGCTGGATTTTCCCGACGCGGCGTCGGCACTGGCGCTGGTGGAGCGGCTGCAGCCGGACCTGTGTCGCCTGAAAGTGGGCAAGGAGCTGTTTACCGTGGCGGGTCCGGATCTGGTGCGGGCACTGGCGGTGCGAGGCTTCGATGTTTTTCTTGATCTCAAGTTTCACGATATTCCGAATACCGTGGCTGCGGCCTGTCGTGCCGCGGCCGGCCTGGGCGTGTGGATGATGAATGTCCACGCTTCGGGGGGGCGGCGCATGATGACGGCGGCGCAGGAAGCGCTGGCCAGTCTGCCGCACGCCCCGCTCTTGACCGCGGTGACCGTGCTGACCAGCATGCGAGCAGAGGACCTGGCTGAAGTCGGCGTGCCGGATGCGCCGGCCGACCAGGTGCTGCGGCTGGCGCGGCTGGCGCAGGCCTGCAAACTCGATGGCGTGGTCTGTTCTGCGCAGGAAGCCGCGCTACTGCGCGCCGGGCTGGGCGCGGATTTCCGCCTCGTCACTCCGGGCATCCGGCCGGCCGGGGCCGAGACGGGCGATCAGCGCCGCGTGATGACGCCGGCCGACGCCCTGGGTGTCGGCGCGACCGACCTGGTGATCGGGCGCCCGATCACGGCGGCCCCCGATCCGCTGGCGGCGCTTAAAGCCATTCAATCCGAAATTTAAGACAGTTAGGGAGACGCTTGTGAAAATTACCGTGATCGGTACCGGTTATGTGGGCCTGGTGACCGGGACCTGCCTGGCGGAAGTCGGCAACGAGGTGCTGTGCCTTGACCTTGATCCGAAAAAAATCGAGATCCTGAAGGCGGGCGGCATTCCGATTTACGAACCGGGTCTGGAAGGCATGGTGCGGCGCAACGTCGAGGCGGGACGACTGTCTTTTACCACCGATATCGAGGAATCGGTGGCCTTCGGGCAGATCCAGTTCATCGCCGTCGGCACCCCGCCGGATGAAGATGGCTCGGCTGACCTGCAGTACGTGGTGGCGGCCGCACGCAATATCGGCCGTCACATGACGGACTATAAACTGGTGGTCGACAAATCGACGGTGCCGGTGGGCACCGCGGACAAGGTGAAAGCGGCGCTTGCGGAAGAACTGGCCAGGCGCGGCGCGACGATCGAATTCAGTGTCGCCTCCAACCCCGAGTTCCTGAAAGAAGGTGCGGCGGTGGAGGACTTCATGAAGCCGGACCGCATCGTCATCGGTACCGACAGCGAACAGGCCACGACCCTGCTGCGCCAGTTGTATGCACCGTTCCAGCGCAATCACGACCGCCTGACCGTGATGGATGTGAAGAGCGCCGAACTGACCAAGTATGCCGCCAATGCCATGCTGGCCACGCGCATTTCCTTCATGAACGAGCTGGCCGTGCTGGCCGAGAAACTCGGCGCCGACATCGAGCAGGTGCGTCACGGCATCGGCTCCGACCCGCGTATCGGTTATCACTTTCTGTACGCCGGTTGCGGCTACGGCGGCTCGTGTTTTCCCAAGGACGTGCAGGCATTGCGCCGCACCGGCCAGGAAAACGGCATCGCGCTGCGGGTGCTCGACGCCGTGGAAGAGGCCAACGAGGTGCAGAAGCAGATTCTGGTCAACAAGCTGACCGCCAAACTGGGCACGGATCTCAAGGGCAAGCGCTTTGCCATGTGGGGGCTGGCGTTCAAGCCGAATACCGACGACATGCGTGAAGCCCCCAGCCGTGCCATGCTCGAAGCCTTGTGGGCGATGGGCGCGACAGTCTCCGCGTACGACCCGGCGGCAATGGAAGAAACCCGCCGCATCTACGGCGAGCGCGCCGACCTGCTGCTGGTCGACGGCCCGATGGATGCATTGAAAGGCGCGGACGCGCTCCTGATCGTCACCGAATGGAAAGTTTTCCGCAGCCCCAATTTCGACACCATGAAGTCGCTGCTGAAAGCGCCGCTGGTTTTCGATGGCCGCAACCTGTACGAGCCCGGCGCAATGCGCGATCTGGGCTTCGAGTATTGGCCGATTGGCCGCCCGTGATGCCCATGCTCGATGCCAGCCGATGCACGCGGTATGATACGCGGCACAACAGCGTGGACACCGCGCGCCATATCACTATCGGCTGAAAGCATGAACGCCTATAAAACCATCGAAGACTGTGTCGGCAATACCCCGTTGGTGCGTTTGAAGCGCATGCCCGGGGTGACGTCGAATACCCTTCTCGTCAAGCTCGAGGGCAACAATCCGGCCGGATCGGTGAAAGACCGTCCGGCGCTGTCGATGATCGACGCCGCCCAGGAGCGCGGCGACATCAAGCCCGGCGACACGCTGATCGAAGCCACCAGCGGCAATACCGGGATCGCGCTGGCGATGGCGGCCGCCATGCGCGGCTACAAGTTGATCCTGATCATGCCCGAGCACCTGTCGGTGGAACGGCGTCAGACCATGCGCGCTTTCGGCGCCGAACTGCAACTGGTGAGCAAGGCGGCGGGCATGGAGGGAGCGCGTGATCTCGCCGTTTCGATGGAGAAGCAGGGGATCGGCAAGATCCTCGACCAGTTCGCCAATCCGGACAATCCGGACGCGCATTACCGCACCACCGGCCCCGAAATCTGGCGTGACACGCAGGGCCGGATCACCCATTTCGTTTCCAGCATGGGCACCACCGGGACCATCATGGGCTGCTCGCGCTACCTCAAAGAGCAGAATCCGCAGACCCAGATCGTCGGCGTGCAGCCTACCGAGGGTGCGCAGATTCCCGGCATCCGCAAATGGCCGGAAGAATATGTGCCGAAAATATGCGACACCCGCCGCGTCGACCGCATGATCTATGTTTCCCAGCAGGATGCTGAAGAAACCACGCGCCGGATGGCGCGCGAGGAAGGCATCTTTGCCGGTATTTCCTCCGGTGGCGCGCTGTGGGCCGCGTTGCAGGTGTCGAAAGAAGTCGAAAACGCCGTCATCGTTTCCATTGTCTGCGACCGCGGCGATCGCTATCTGTCCACCGGCGTGTTTCCAGCCTGATGCCTTGCATCTGACTTTGTAGTGGCCAAAACCAAAACGATATACAGCTGCACCGAATGCGGCGGGCAGTCGCCCAAATGGCAGGGACAATGTCCGGCCTGCAGCGCCTGGAACACGCTGGTCGAAACGATAGCCGAGTCGGCCAAGCCGCGCTACCAGGCGCTCGCGGCATCGAGCCAGGTGCAGATGCTGGATGCAGTGGAGGGCAGGGAGGAAAGCCGGATTCCGACCACGCTGGGTGAACTCGACCGCGTACTGGGAGGCGGCCTGGTGGCGGGTGGCGTGGTGCTGATCGGCGGTGACCCCGGTATCGGCAAATCGACCCTGCTGTTGCAGGCGCTGGCGATCTTGTCGCAAAGCCTGCCAACGCTGTATGTCAGCGGCGAAGAATCCGCGCAGCAACTGGCGCTGCGCGCACGCCGCCTGCAATTGCCCGAAGCGCATCTGCCGGTGTTGCCGGAGATCCGGCTCGAAGCGATTTTGAATCATCTCGCTGCGATCAAGCCCGCCATCGCGGTGATCGATTCGATCCAGACCGTATATTCCGAAACCCTGACCTCGGCACCCGGCTCGGTGGCGCAGGTACGCGAATGCGCGGCGCAGCTGACACGCTACGCCAAGCAGAACGGCTGCGCGATTCTGCTGGTCGGCCATGTCACCAAGGAAGGCGCCATCGCCGGTCCGCGCGTGCTCGAGCATATCGTCGATACCGTGCTGTATTTCGAAGGCGACACCGGGTCGAGTTTCCGCCTGGTGCGTGCAATCAAAAACCGCTTCGGCGCGGTCAATGAAATCGGCGTGTTCGCGATGACCGAAAAGGGTTTGAAAGGCGTGCCCAATCCTTCGGCGATCTTTTTGTCGCACCATGGCGCACCGGTGCCGGGATCGTGCGTGCTGGTCACGCAGGAAGGCACGCGGCCGCTGCTGGTGGAAATTCAGGCGCTGGTCGACAGCAGCCAGGCGCCCAACCCGCGCCGCTTGAGTGTAGGGCTGGAGCAGAATCGGCTCGCCATGCTGCTCGCCGTGCTGCACCGCCACGCCGGCATCGCCTGCGCCGATCAGGACGTGTTCGTCAATGCCGTCGGCGGGGTGAAAATCAGCGAGCCTGCCGCCGACCTCGCGGTGCTCGCCGCGATCGTTTCATCACTGCGCAGCCAGCCGCTGCCGGATAAACTTGTAATGTTCGGTGAGGTCGGTCTGGCCGGCGAGATCCGTCCGGTGCAGCGCGGTCAGGAACGTCTGAAGGAAGCCGCCAAGCTCGGCTTCACCCAGGCCATCGTGCCGGCCGCGAACCAGCCCAAGCAGAAAATCGCCGGGATGAAGATTCATGCGGTGCAGCGTCTGGACGAGGCGATCCGCTTTTTCAGGGAAAGCTGATCCACATCAGCACGCGTTTCTTGGCCTGGCCGGAAACGCTGACGGACATTCGCGTGCCTATTTTCGAATGGCGGCCCCTGGTGCAGGGTCGCCTTGCCATTCTCCGGTAATCCGCCATTCACCCCCATCCTGGGCGAGAAGGAAGGTCTTGGGCTGCCTGGTTTCCTTGTAGCTGCCTGAAGCATAGTCCTGCAGCAGCGAAACCTTGACGTGCTGACTGTCTATCGGAACGACGGTCACGTCATGGATGCCGACGCTGATTGACGACTTGCCGAGGAAGTTCTTGCGCCGGCTTTCTGCCCATACGGATCGCGTCGTGCCATCGGCAGGCACAAAGTGCGTGCTATAAAAACCCAGGTAGGAATCGACGGCCCGGCTGGACCAGGACTGACGCCAGTTTTCAAGCATGGCGCGC
>JBFHXL010000096.1:0-6669 GCA_041599035.1 Thiobacillus sp.
CAGGCTGAAATCAGGGGCTTTCCAGCCAAAATCGCACACCGGGGTGGTAAGGGAAACCATGGCACACCCTCCGCAAAAACACAGAATATCCGCTGCATAATAGCAAGATGTCTGCCCCACGCTTCTATCTCGACCGGCCGCTCGCGCCGGGCGCCCGCTTCAGCCTGCCGCCCGGTCCGGCGCGACATGCCGCGCGCGCCTTGCGCCTGGCGGTTGACGACGCCATCACCCTGTTCAACGGCCGGGGCGGCGAATATGCCGCACGCATCGAGCGTATCCACAAGGACGAAGTTGCGGTCAGCATCAGCGGCTTTGTCGATAGCGAATGCGAATCGCCCCTGCGCGTGATGCTGGCGCAGGGGATATCGAGCGGCGAACGCATGGATTACACGCTGCAGAAAGCGGTCGAACTCGGCATCACGACGATACAGCCGATTGCCGCCAAACGCAGCGTGGTCAAGCTGGTGGGCGAGCGGGCCGACCGTCGCGTGGCGCACTGGCAGGGGGTGGTCGCCAGCGCCTGCGAACAATGCGGGCGCAACCAGGTGCCCATCGTGGCCGCCCCGCTGACGCTGGCTGCGTGGCTCGGCCAGCATGGCGCCGGACGGCTATTGTTTCTGTCGCCGCAGGCCGAGTCACGACTGGCTGATCTGCCCGCGCCCACCGCAACGGATTGTCTGGTGGCCGGACCCGAGGGCGGATTCGAAGCCGACGAGATCGCCGCACTGCTCGCAGCCGGCGCCATCCCGGTTCGGCTGGGCGCGCGCGTGCTGCGCACCGAGACGGCAGCACTCGCCGCGCTGGCGGCGATGCAAACCCTGTGGGGCGATTTCTGAGGGCGCAGCAACCTATTCCGGACCCCCATCCGCGGCATTTCAGCGATGCAACAGGTTTCCATTTTTTCTCGGCATCCTGGACAGGGTGCCTGCGTGAGGCGAGGTTTTTTCGGTATCCTTCGGATACCTCCGCCCTGATCAGGTCACTCCATTGAAAGACACCACCCATTTCGTTCACTGGTTTCGCTCCGCCGCTCCGTACATCCACGGATTTCGCGGCAAAACCTTCGTCATCGCCTTTGGTGGCGAACTGGTGGCGGACGGCGACTTTGTCCAGCTGGCGCACGACGTCAACCTGCTCAACAGCCTGGGCGTACGGCTGGTTCTGATCCATGGCGTGCGGCCGCAGGTGGAAGCGCGGCTGACCGAAAACGGCACCGCGCTCAACTATGTCGGCGGCCTGCGCGTCACCGACGATGCGGCGCTGGCGTGCGTCAAGGAAGCGGCCGGCACGGTACGGGTCGAGATCGAAGCCCTGCTGTCGCTGGGACTCGCCAACACGCCGATGGCCGGCGCCGACATCCGGGTGGCCTCGGGCAATTTCGTCACCGCACAACCGCTGGGCGTGCGTGACGGCGTGGACCTGCTGCACACCGGCGAGGTGCGCAAGATCGATGCTGCCGCGATCCGGCGGCGTCTCGACCAGCACGACATCGTGCTGCTGTCACCCATCGGCTATTCGCCGACCGGCGAGATTTTCAACCTCAGTCTGGAAGACGTGGCCACGCAGGCTGCGATCGAACTGGCGGCGAACAAGCTGATTTTCCTGATGGAAACCGAGGGCGTGCCGGGAAAAGGGCGCACCATCCACAACGCGCTTACCGTCAACGAGGCACGCCAGGTGCTCGAGAAATCAGGGCGCGGCAGGGCACGCGCGCTGCCGGAAGACGTGGCCTACTACCTGCCCTGCGCGATTGCCGCCTGCACCCAGGGCGTCAAACGCGCGCACCTCATCAGCCGCCATCGCGACGGCGCACTGCTGTCCGAACTGTTTACCCGCGAGGGGGTGGGCACGCTGATCACGCCGGCGCCGCTGGAAACCCTGCGCCCCGCCACCATCGACGATGTCGGCGGCATCCTCGGCCTGATCGAACCGCTGGAGCGCGACGGCATCCTGGTACGGCGCTCGCGCGAGTTGCTGGAAATGGAAGTCGAACGCTTTCTGGTGCTCGAATCGGACGGCGTCATCGCCGGCTGCGCCGCACTTTACCCGTTTCCCGAAGAGCGCGCGGCCGAACTCGCCTGCCTGGCGGTGTCGCAGGACTTCCGCGGGCGCGGATTCGGCGACCTGTTGCTGACCGAGGCCGAGAAAATCGGCAAAAAAGCAGGCTTCAAACAGCTGTTCGTGCTGACCACGCGCACCGAGCACTGGTTCGAGGAACGCGGCTTTGTCGACAGCAGCCCCGACCACCTGCCTAAGAGCAAGCAGGCGCTCTACAACTACAAGCGGAAATCCAAGGTCCTCAGGAAAACGCTGTAGGGGACCGCGATGCGGCCGGCACGTGCGCCTGTTTGCGCGTGCCGGCCGCAATACGCATGGGTGAGCGCTGCACCGCCCGCCCGGACAGACCACGATGCTAAAATGCCGGGTTTTTCCAGCTCCCCAGGTTCACTGCCGTGCTTACCGCTTCCAGCATCACCCTTCAATTCGCAGCCAAACCCCTGTTCGAGAACGTCAACGTCAAGTTCGGCGACGGCAACCGCTACGGCCTGATCGGCGCCAACGGCTGCGGCAAGTCGACCTTCATGAAGATCCTCGCCGGCGAACTCGAGCCGACTGCCGGCAACGTCGCGCTCGACCCCGGCGAGCGCATGGCCTGGCTGCGTCAGGACCAGTTCGCCTACGAGGACCAGCGCGTACTCGACGTGGTGATGCAGGGCCACGCCGAGATGTGGCGCGTGATGCAGGAAAAGGACGCCATCTACATGAACCCGGAGGCGAGCGAGGAAGACTATCTGCACGCCGCCGAACTCGAGGCCAAGTTCGGCGAAATGGGCGGTTACGATGCCGAGGCACGCGCCGGCCAGCTGCTGCTGGGTGTCGGCATCCCCACCGAGCAGCACAGCGGCCCGATGAGCGAAATCGCGCCGGGCTTCAAGCTGCGCGTGCTGCTGACGCAGGCACTGTTCTCCAACCCCGACATCCTGCTGCTCGATGAACCGACCAACAACCTCGACATCAACACGATCCGCTGGCTGGAGAACGTGCTGAACGAGAGCAAGGCGACGATCATCGTCATCTCGCACGACCGCCATTTCCTGAACCAGGTCTGCACCCACATGGCCGATCTCGACTACGGCACGATCAAGGTCTACCCGGGCAACTACGACGACTACATGCTGGCCTCCAGCGAAGCGAAGGCGCGCCAGGCCGCGGCCAATGCCCGCGCCAAGGACAAGGTGGCCGAACTGCAGGAATTCGTGCGCCGCTTCTCGGCCAACAAGTCGAAGGCGCGCCAGGCCACCAGCCGCATGAAGATGATCGACAAGATCAAGATCGAGGACTTCAAGCCGAGCTCGCGCCAGAACCCCTATATCCGCTTCGAGCCCGAGAAGGTCCTGCACCGCCGCGCGCTCGAGGTCGAGAACCTGAAATTCGGCTACGACGACACCCCGCTGTTCTCCAACATGAACTTTTCGCTCGAGGCCGGCGAGAAGATGGCCGTCATCGGCGGCAACGGCGTCGGCAAATCGACGCTGATGAAGCTTTTGATGAGCGAACTGGCGCCGCAGTTCGGCGAGGTGAAGTGGAGCGAGAACGCCAACATCGGCTACTTCTCGCAGGACCACGTCGCCGATTTCGACAGCGACAAGAACCTGACCGACTGGATGCACCAGTGGACGCAGCCCAGCGACGACGAGCAGGTGCTGCGCGGCATCCTCGGACGCCTGCTGTTCTCCGGCGACGACGTCAAGAAATCGGTGCGCGTGCTGTCCGGCGGCGAGAAGGGGCGCATGCTCTACGGCAAGCTGATGCTCGGCCGCCACAACGTGCTGGTGATGGACGAGCCGACCAACCACATGGATATGGAATCGATCGAGTCGCTCAACCTCGCGCTCGAGCTGTTCAAGGGCACGCTGATCTTCGTCTCGCACGACCGCCAGTTCGTTTCCAGCCTCGCCACGCGCATCCTTGAAATCACGCCTGACGGCGTCGAGTTCTACATGGGCACCTACGACGAATACCTGCATTCGAAGGGGCTGGAGTAAATCTTTTTCATCCGCGAAGGACGCGAAGGAACACGAAGAAATTCAAAACCACTTCAAATTGTTTCAGGTTTACTTCGCGCATCTTCGCGTCCTTCGCGGATAACTTTTTTCTGGAGATAGCATGAGCGAAGTCGTCGTTATCGGGCTCGGCCAACTCGGGCGCGTATTTGCCGGCGGCCTGCTGCGCACCGGGCACACGGTCGTTCCGGTCAACCGCGGCGACGACCTGTTCAGCGTCGCGCACGCGCATCCCGAGCCGGAACGGGTGCTGATGGCCGTCGCCGAGAACGATCTGCACAGCGTGCTCGCCGCCATGCCTGGTGCCTGGCGGTCACGCGTCGCGCTGATCCAGAACGAACTGCTGCCGCGCGACTGGGAACAATACCGTTACACCGACCCCACCGTGATCTCGGTGTGGTTCGAGAAGAAGAAAGGCATCGACGCCAGGCCGCTGATTGCCTCGCCCGCCGCCGGCCCTGGTGCAGCGCTGCTGTGCCGCGCGCTGGAGTCGATCGACCTGCCCTGCCGCGAAGTTGCTGTTGGCGACGAACTGCTGTTCGAACTGGTGCGCAAGAACGTCTACATCCTGACCACCAACATCGCCGGTCTCAAAACCGGCGGCACCGTGTCGCAGCTGTGGGCGCAGCATGAAGCATTCGCACGTCAGGTGGCGAACGAGGTGATGGATATTCAGGATGCGCTTACCGGCGTCACACACGACCGCGACGCGCTGATCGCCGGCATGCTGGAAGCCTTTGCAGGGGACCCGGAACATGGCTGTACCGGGCGCTCGGCACCGTCGCGGCTGGCGCGCGCCATCGGGCACGCGGATGAATACGGCTTGAGCGTGCCAAACCTGCGCGCGTTGCAGCGCTGACAATTTCCCCTCAAATCAGGCCGGGGATCAGATTGCCTTGCCTTCGGATTTTTCCGCTTCACCGCCCACGGTTCCCGCTTTCTCGAACGGAAACCAGGCTGATGACTTGTCGGTCTTGATGCGCCCGCTAATGCGATAAGGCACGCCGCGCTTCAAGGCCTCGGGTGACAAGGACTTGATCTGCTGGATCAGGTTGGCCGACCGGGTGACGGCATCCACCCGCACCAACGTGCTGGAGACCGCCGGAATCAAGGTCGTGGCGCGTGTCAGCCCTGTGGCAAAAGCGCGTCCGTTCAATTCCAGTTCAAAGTCCAGCGCCTCGATGGTCAGATCGAAATCATTCGGGTTGTTCACCCGCAGCCCCACCTCGAAATGCTGCTCAAACACGCCCAGGCTTTTGACATCGACCTCGGCCACGCTCACCTTGGGCGCAACGGCATTCGGCGGCAGCCCGGAACAGGCAGCAAGGTTCAATACGATCAAACCGACAAGCAGACGCTGCAACATTAAAATCCTATCGAAGTTGCGCCAGCAATTGCGCAGTCATGCGCGCGGCCTGCGCGACATAGCCGCCGCCAAACATATTGGCGTGATTCAGAACATGATAAAGATTGTAGAGCGTTTTACGCACCGCATAGCCGGTATCGAGCGGCCACGCCTCACGGTAGGCCGCGTAAAAATCCGGGGCAAACCCGCCGAACAGTTCGCTCATCGCGAGATCGCATTCACGGTCGCCAAAGTACACGGCGGGGTCGAAAATAACCGGCGTGCCATCATCAAGATATCCATGGTTGCCGCCCCACAAGTCGCCGTGCAGCAATGAGGGAAGCGGCATATGACCGTCGAAGAAAGCATCGAGATGTGCGAGCAGGATTTCACCGTCCGTTTGCAGCGCACCGCCGTAGCCGTTTTCGGCGGCCAGCCGCAGTTGATACCCGAGCCGCTGCTCGCGCCAGAAATCGATCCAGTCATCACGCCAGCCGTTCGGCTGCGGGGTTGCGCCGATCCAGTTGTCGCGTGTCCAACCGAATTGCGGGGCCGTGACACGATGCTGCTGCGCCAGCTGCCGGCCCAACAGCGCGGCATCGCCCTGCGCCAGCAGCGGCAGATATTCAAGCACCAGGTACGCCTGCCCGGCAGCGATGCCATGACACAGCGCCTGCGGCACACGCAGCGCCCGCGCGGCTTGCAGCTGATCCAGCCCGGCCGCTTCGGTCTCGAACAGCGCGATCCGGGTAGCCGGCTGAAGCTTGATGAAGAACGTACGCGTGCCATCGCTCAGCTTGAAAGCGCGGCTGATGTCTCCGCCGTGAACCGCCCGTGAATTCGATGCATTGAAGGGCGAGCCGCTGGCGCGGCTGATGGCGGCCGATATCTCCGCAACTAAAGCACTCATGCCTGAACCAGCGCCTGGATGCGAACCGTCAGCACGGCATAGGCTGTGCGCAATGCCGCTTCGGCTTCCGCTGGCGTCGGCCCACTGCTGAAAATGAAGCCCAGATACCCCGTCCCCTCGGGCGGCGGCGCCACCAACTGGCCGGGATGGGCGGTGATTTCAATGTGGGTGATACCGGATACCGCACCCGCCGAAGCAACGCCGTCGATGCCCAGGAAGATGCCACTGGCCAGCGCGGGGACCATCATCACGCCGGCAGCACCGGCATTCGCCTGGCTGGGCAAGGGCAAGCCCAGCGCATGACGCAGCACGACTTCCGCGGTGTTCATGCCCAGCGTGGCGGTCAATAC
>JBFHXL010000097.1:0-6551 GCA_041599035.1 Thiobacillus sp.
ACAGAGTCAGGCAAAATCGTCACGGTCAGCGGCCTGCAGTTGACGGGACTTGACGCGGCCAACTACGTCCTCGGACTGCAGACCACCCTGGCGGACATTACCGGCAGCCTGCCTGCCAGCACACCGGGCAACAGCCCCCAAAATCCGCCACGGATGCCCGCACCTCAGCCTTCAGCCACGCTTGATGTCGCATCCGTGAGTCCGCCCAGCCTGTTGCCATCCGGGACAGGATCGACCTTCATGCCATCTGAAGCCCCATCCGGATCGGCCGGTTCGCTGGCAGGCAGCGCCGACATCTATGGCACGGGCCAGCTGACCTCCTTCCAGCTGAACACCCGGGGCGATACGTATTCATTGACCTGGAACGCATCCACAGCCGGGGACAAGGGGGTTTTCCAGACGGAATCCCCCGTTTTCCGCCAGCAGGGGGAAGCGTTTGTCGCGATCGGGGCATTCCATATTGCGCAGCAGGGAAACCGCTGGTCCGCCACGCCTTCCAATGGCGTCCGGCACGATCTCCCCGCCATCAGCCAGACAGGCATGCGCCATGCGGCAACGTCAATTGCCTTGCCCGACGGCAGCACCCGTCAACTGCGGGTGGCCATCAATGCAGACGGCATCCTGCAAGTCGGCGTGCCGGCCGAAATATGGCAAACATACGATGAGCGGCATATCCTGCTTTTCGCCATGGCGACTGCCCGACAACAGCTGAAAATAAATGCCTCCGCCATCATGGCCGTGGCCTTTCATGAAACGTGATCCCGAACAAGGCATCTGCTGTCACGCCCCTTTCAGATTCCGCGCGGCCCCGGCAGGACGGGTCACTGCAATAAAATGAAAAAAGGCCCACATCGATGTGGGCCTTTTTCAATCTGCTCTGCTGAAGTCAACATCGCGCAGCCATCAGCACGGCTTCTGAGCTCCATGCGTGACGGCCTGCTTCAGAACCATAAAACGCCTTGCAGCCATAACTGGTTGTTGTCATGCCGACCATCTGCGTTGCTGCCTGTGGTGGTGCGGCCTGGATTGTTGCCCAGCGCATGAGCCCAGGCCACCCGCACACTGTGGCTGCCGGTCTTGCCGAGGCTGAGACCCAGTCCGGCGCCGCTGATCTGGTAGCGGTTTTTCCCGGTCGCAGTGGCAATGGTCACGCTGCCGGGGGTTTCATGCAGCTGAATGCCACCGGTATCGACAAAGGCGCTCAACTGCAGCGCCCCCCATGGGGTGTTTGGCAGGTCATGGCGCAGCTCGACGCTCGCCAGCCAGCCCGCATCGCCCTGCGCCTCACCCACCGGATAGGCGCGCACCCCGGCAGGACCGCCGAGAATGAACTGCTCGGATGAATCGAGGTTCTGACCCGCCCACTGGCCGGACAGCCGGCCCAGCAAGGTCCAGTTTCCGGTCAGCCGCTGCAGGCGCGAAAGGTCGAGGTTGGCCTTGGTGTAATTGCCCTGGGTGCGCAGGCTGGCCGCATCGGAGGCGGCATCGCCTGGCACCCGCGACAGGTCGAGATCGCCGCTGGTCAGGCCCAGATTCCAGGCATTGAGACCGCCGCCGCCCAGGGTATCCAGGCTGTCGCCATTGAGGCCAAGGGTGTAGCTGTCGATGCGTTTGTCGCGCAGCGTACCGGCGCTGCTATCGTCCGTCAGCGCCTTGTGGCTGGCGCCGAGGCTGCCATGCAGGTTGAGGCTGCGGCTGCGGATGAAGGGATAAGCGAGACCGCCCTGGACGATGCGCGAGCGACCTTCGAGCCCGGCCGCCACGCCGGCGCCTTCGATCGTCTCGTAGCGCATGTCGGTGTATCCCACGCTGGCGCGCAGGCCGCGGCTGCCAAGCGGCATGCTGTAGCCGAGACGCGCAAGCAGGATGCCTTCGCTGGCGGTGGCAGACAGACTGGCGTGGTCGCCCCGGCCGCCCGGATCGTTGAGGTTCAGCAGCGCATTGATCTGTTCCGTGCCGCTGCTGCGGTTGCCGTAGTTGTCGGCCCAGACATTGCCGGTGACGAGCGGGCCTTCGTCGGCATTGACCGCAATACGGGTGGTGCCGCTCTGGCTGCCGGGCTCAAGCCGTGAGCGCACGCTTATGCCAGGCAGGTCGTTCATCAACAACAGGGCGCGTTCCAGATCAGCCTGGCGCACGGCGCTGCCGGATGGCGCGGCGGTCTCGGCGATGGCCGCGAGCCGGGCCGGGTCGATGCGGGCATCCTTGCTCAGCGTGATCTGCCAGCCGTCAGGCTCGCCGGCCGCACCTTCAAGGCGGCCTTTGAGCAAGGCGATCTCGATGATGCCTGCCGTCACGTCCTGCCGGGGGAGATACGCACGCGCCAGCAGATAGCCTTTGCGCCGCAGGTATTCGGTGACCTTGTCCGCCAGTTGCTGCAGTCCGGTGAAATCAAGCTCCTGTCCGATGGCATCCCGCAACAGCGCCTGCAACTCCGCCTCGGACACCAGATCGAGCGCACCGCTGAAGCGGAAAGCCTTGACCGTGAGCTTGACGCCCGCGACTTCCTTGAGCGCCGGGCGGACGATTTCGGGTGCCTCGGCATCGGGAAAACGCTGGGGAAGTTTCTGTTCGAGCTGTTCCTGCTGCCGCAATAGCGAACCGGCATCGGCAGGCGCCTGAGCCAGGGCGGGCAGACTGAGGACAAGCGCCGAGACAAGCGGCGCCACGACAAAGAGCTGATTCCGCGTACGGTAATAATTGTTTCTCACTTTGGAATTCCCATCTGTGTTTATTGCTCCGTAATTTTACGAACGCCTCGTTCGAGGCCCGCTATAGCGATGTCGCAAAACCTGAAGCGGCTTTCCTGATCGTGTTTTCATCAAACTTGATCCGCAGCCGCAGGTAAATCCCCTTGCTCGTGTAGTCGCTGCCCGTCAGGTCCTTGTCGCTGAAACCGGCGAAGTTGTATCCCACCGATCCCCACACATTCGACCCCAGCAGATACCCGCCTTCCACGCCAAACGCATACTGCCTGGCGGCGCCCTGCGGGCTGCCCATCACGCTGGCCATCACGCCCGCATCGAAGTCTTTCGACAGATCGACAATCGCCCGCCCGGACAGCAACCAGGCGCGATACACATCGCTGATGCCCTGCAGATCCTCGTTGACCGACTTGGCGGCCACCCGCCCCATATACCACCAGCTACGGTCGGGATGATAGTTCAGGTTGGCGGACACCACATGCGCGGTCCGGTTCTCGCGCGGATCAATTTCCTGATTGCGTTCGAACTTGTTTTCGTAGCGCATCAGGGCATCGAAATCGTTCCGGTTGACCGGTCGATACGCCATGCCGACCTGGAAACGGTTCTGCAGCTGGTTGCCGCTGGCATCGTTGCGGTCGCTCAGCAGCAGGTAGTTTCTGAACAGGCCCGTCCATTCCGCATCCAGCTTGCGTGCCAGGCTCAGGGTGCTCATCCAGCTGTCGGCCGTGTCGTCGGTGGTTGACGCCGCACTGCGTTCCAGTTGACGCCATTCCAGCCGCGCGCTTCCCCGCCAGGCCTGCTCGGTCCATTCCAGCCCGCCGCTCAGGGCGGTGGCGGAGCGTCCGCCCCCGCTCAGGATGTTGAGGTACTCCGCCGCCAGATTCGCCTTCAGGCCGGGGCGGACGTCAAAGGTGTTGCGCAGACCGGTGGCGTTCTCGGTCTCCTCGCCGTTCATGCCGTCACGCAGGCGATATTCGTTGAAGTTTTCCAGACCCCGGTTATCGCTCTGCTTCACCCCCAGCACGAAGGCCCGGCCTTCTGCACCGCTGTCGAGCGCGTAGCCGGATGCAAGTCCGTTGCTGTTCTCGTAGCGGCCGTACAGCGAAAACGCCTCGGTGAGCTTGTAGTCGCCGCCTACCGTCGCACGGCTGGTGGGCGCTTCTACGCGTCCGAACAGGCGCCAGTCCTCTTCGCGATACTGCCCGCTCAAGGCAACCCAGACCGGGTCATCATCAAGCCCCTGGTCGTGACCGACCTCGGCACCGAAGGAAAGCTTCTCGTTGTAGCGATAGATGGCGCCGGCAGACAGCGTCCAGGCATCGAGTGCCTGACTGCTCGCCGTTCCGGGAATGAGCTGGCCATTCAACATGCTTTGCGGCTGGCCAGTGACGGGATCCACGCCGATGTTCATGCCCCAGAAGCCGGCGCCGGCCGGATTGAGGCCGCTGCCGCCATAAACCGGCGCCTGCCCCGGCAAGGTCAGATTGGAGGAGGAGGTCGAAAAGGACAACGCGGCCCCCGCACTCTGCTGGATATGCCGCACCCCGGCAGACAGCGTCCAGCGGTCGTCAAGCTTGTGCTCGACGCGCACGGCCTGGCCATCGCGATAGGTGTCGGCGACCTTGTCTTCGGTATGCTGCGCATCGACCAGCAGGCTGGTGCGGTCCGACAGGCCCACCGCCGCGCGCACCCCGGCCTCGCTGCGTCCATCCGTATAGCTCGATGCCGGATTATGGAAATCCTTTTCCGACTCGCCCCAGAAGGCGCGCGCCTTCCATTCGAGCCCTGTGCCCCACGGGCTGTCCCAGGTTCCGAAATCCGACCAGTCGATGCGGTAGGCATTGCCCTGCACATCGGCGGCTGCGGTCGCGCTATCGGATCGCGCCACTTCGGCGACCAGCAGGCCGTTCTCGCCCACACGGATGCCGGCATTGGCACTGACCAGTTCGCGCAGCTCGCGGGTGCCCTGTCCCGGCACCGTGGTGTAGCCCGCGCCGGCAGGCTGTCCGGGGTTGTCATCCTTGACGTAGCTGCCCCCGATTTCGATCCGGTCGTTCAACCTGGCCTGCCCGGACACGCCGTACACCCAATATTTGGTCCCGCCGCTATCGACTTCATAGGTAATGCGCAGGGACACCGGATTCAGCGATTCATCGAGCGAAGGCAGCGGCGCCTTCAGCAGGATGCGGCCGCTGAACGGCTCGAAGGTGTAGTCGACAAAACGCACCAGCGTGGTCGTGGACAGGATGCGCGAGGTGTTGTTGCGGTCGCGGACGATGATCTCCAGCTGTTCGGTATTCTCGACCGCATTCATGTTGACCACGGAATAAGGCCCGGACGTTCCGTTGCCGCGATATTCCTCGACCGCCTGACGCAGGGAGTCATACATGGCGAAGGTATCGACGAAGCCGCGGTCGTCTTCGAAATGGGCGCGCGCACCGGTCATCGTCCGGGTGTACTGGCCCAGGTCCCGCAACTTCACGGAGTCCAGACCCGTCTTCTGACTGAGTCCCTCGCCGGTTGCAAAGTCCCCGTACAAAACGTAGTTGCGGCCGCGGTCCAGCCGCACGTACAGGCGATCGGCGCTGCGCGCTTCCAGGCCCTTGGTCGAGGAATCACCCAGCACCGGATAGAACTTGTCCGGGTTGATATCCTGCAATGCACGCTGTCGCGTTTCCTTCTCGGAATCGAAGGCGGCCGTCAGCAGGACGTCGCCCTTGATCATGCCCTTGACGAAGAATGCCGCCCGGCCCGCCAGGCTGATGTCGCCGTTGTCGAATTCCTTCTGGAAGCGCTTGAGTTCGCGGTCGAAGCCGTCGTTGATGCCGGCCGACGGCACGATCACGTTGTCGCGCTTGCCCAGATTGAATATCCCGTCAATCACGCCGACGGCGATCAGCGGCCGCAGATCCGGCGCGAAGGCGATCTTTCCAACAGCCTCGCGGTTCGCGGTGCGGATGCTGAGCGCCACCTCCGTCGCCACCGACGGCGCGATCAGCTGGAAGCTCCCGCTGCCATCCACAATCACCAGCTCATCCACGCCGAGCTGCTTGCCCGCCGGGTCAACCAGGCGCTCGGGCTCGGCGGCCGGGCTCGGTGCAATCCGCGCGCCGCCCGCATCCACCCTGACGTTGACCTTGCCCTTGACCGGCTCGCCGCATGCGTCCAGCAGGCGAATCCTGACCGGCACCAGCGACATGCCGTCGGCCGCCAGCATGCCGCGCGCGTCGGCAAGGCCGCTGACCTCGACCTGAATTTCATGCACCCGGTCGGAGACGGCCATATCCTGGCCCACCCGGGTAGGTGCGGTTGCGAGCACTGGTTCGCCGACAACGGCGGGCAAATGCGTGAATGGCACGATAGGCGCATCCATGCCTTTTCCCGGGCAAATAATTGCTGCACGGTTGCCGGCCGATTGCGTTGCCTGAGTCGCGGCGTTTGCCTCGGGCGATGCAGCCGCACCCGTCGTCTGGGCGTAGGCTGAATTCAATGCGAGTGCCGCGGCAATCGCTGCCAAGCGGAAAGGAAGGATGGGGCGGTTCATTGCGCACCTCCTTTCACGGCATCTGCATCCCGGGGCGGTTGCGCCTTGCACTGAGCGGCATCCCTGGCCGACATCCGTTTGGTGTTGCAGGGATCGCGATCATCCTGCCTCGAATTGAAACGAATCCTGATCTCCTTGCGGTTTTCCTTGCCGAGCGTGTCGACGGTTGCCTGGCCAGGCGGCGGCAAGGGTGTTACCGCAGGCGATGCGCCCGCTGCCGGCCATTGCATTTGCGGCACGCCATCCAGCGCCCGGGACGCTTTTTCCCGTCTGGCCTTGACCGCTTCGACCACGCCTGGCGC
>JBFHXL010000098.1:0-6549 GCA_041599035.1 Thiobacillus sp.
AAAACAGCAGCGCAAACATGGTGGCAACCAGCACCACGGCGCGCAGGTCATGGATGCTGATGATGAGGTAGCAGCCATAGCAGAACATGTAGAACATCAGCAGAAGCAGGGCGTTGTGAAGCCCGGAACTTGCCGCCCACAAGCTGAACGGATGAAGCGACAGCAGCGCCACCATCGCCAGCCGGGGTCCCAGCGCGTAGCCCTTGTGCGACAGGTGGCGATTCCACAGGCCGAACATGAGCGCAATCAGGAGGGCTGACAGGGCGGCCCCGGCGTGCGCGTTGCCGATGCCCAGCACGCCATGCATGATGGCCAGCAGATAAATGGGGCCGTGCGGATACAGCAGGCCGATGTACTCGATACGAAACTCTCTGGTATCGATGGAGGTCATGGCCTTGCTCCAGCGATGGAGGTCGAAATCGCTGACGAAGTTGTTTCCGCTCAGCCAGATATTGAGGCCGACATAGAGGAAGCCGAGGACAAAAAACAGCACCCAGGCAGGAAGCCCGAGCCTAGGCTTGCGGATGGTGTTGTAGATCGAGGTCATCGTGTTTGAACTGGGACAGGCCGTGTGTGGTTTTTTCCCAGAAGAAGGGATTATGGATCAATTGCCAGAGGCCCTTGTAGGCGGCCACCGTCATCAGCAGCCAGTAGACGGGGACGCTGAGGGCATACGGCATGAGGTGGAAGTTGTGGCGCTTGAACGCCCCGAGCATATTGAGATAGATAAAAAAGCCGTTCCCGATGATCAGGTTGAACAGGCTGATATACAGCACGATGGGCGGGAAGATGATGTCGAATCCGCTCCAGCGGGTCGCAAGCCAGTACACGAACATGCCCAGCATGAAAGGCAGGGAAAGGGCGGTCATCAGGTTGCCGCCGACAAAAAACTGGAACCCCCAGAAACCCGTATGGCCCAGTGATCGGTATAGCTCGACGGGTTTGCGCATATGCACCAGATAGGTTTGCATGTATCCCTTGAACCAGCGTGAACGCTGGCGGATCCAGTTGCCGACGCGATTGTTGGCTTCCTCGAACGTGGTCGAATTGACCACGCCAACGCGATGGCCGCGCTGGGTGAGTCGCACGCCCAGGTCCGCATCCTCGGTGACGTTGAAGGGATCCCAGGCGTTGGCGTCGCGCAGCACCCCCATCTTGAAGTGATTCGAGGTGCCGCCCAGCGGGATGGGAATTCCCAGTGCCTCCAGTGCGGGCAGATAGAAATCGAACCAGAGCGAATACTCCAGCGTGAACATGCGGGTGAGCCAGTTTTCCGTGGCGTTGAAGTAGTTCAGTCGCGCCTGAATGCAGGCGACATTGTCGGGCGCCTTGCGGAACGCGACGACGGCCTTTTTCAACTGATCCGGCTCGGGCTTGTCCTCGGCGTCGTAGATGGTCACCAGTTCGCCACGTGCGAAATTGAGCGCGTAATTGCACGCCTTGGGCTTGGTCTTGGGTTGCGAATGGGGCACCCGGATAATTTCGAAAATGCCTTCCAGGCCCAGGTCCTTGGCCGCCTGGATGGTTTCCATGTCGTCCTCTTCCAGCACCAGTTTCACATCCAGCTTGGACAGGGGGTAATCCATGCGCCGCAGGGCCGAACTGAGGATGGGCAGGGTGTCCGGCTCCTTGTACATGGGGACCAGGATGGTATAGACCGGCAGGTCGTGATCTTCCAGTGCCGCCACTTCGGCATCGCTCACCTTGAGATCGATGCTGCGGTGCGAACCGACCCAGGTCAGCGCGGCGCGCAGGCCAAAGCTGAGCAGAAAGAAAACGGACAGAAAGCTGTTGAGGGCGATGAGTGTCACCACCGGCCACAGCACCAGACAGGCCAGTGCCAGAGCCGCCAGCACGCCGATAACGCTGATCTGTCGGCCCGTGAACACCTGGCGTGCGGATTGGTCGGGACGCAGCCGGGCCAGTTCCAGCACCGACTTGTCGGTCAGGCGGACACTGGCGACGCGCTGCACGTTCCAGATGATGTCGAACTTGGAGGTGATGGCGAATTGTACGGATGCGCCATAGCGGTCCTTCAACTGGGTCAGCATGGTGTCGCTGGGGTCGGCAACGGCAACCGTTAATACCCCGTTTTCCTGCTTCCAGGGCAGGTAAAGAAGCTGGGCATAGTGATCGAGATCGTCCATGGCGAACAAGGTCTCGTCCGGGGGCGATTTAAGCAAATCGACGAAGGGGAGCTTGAACTGGCCAGACAGGGTGCGATAAAAATCGTAGGCGCGCACCCATCCCTTGGCCAGCAGAATGTCGCCCAGGCGGGTTCCCCAATTCGCCTGCAAGGCCAACGCGTCGTTCAGGTGCGCCTGGCTCAGGAGACCGTCCCGAACCAGGGCATCGCCTATGTGTGCGCTGGCACGCGGAATGGCAAACTGATCCTGGTCCGGCATCAGTCTTTGCCGTGTCCGCGAACCTTACGATAGAGGCCGACCATCGTGGCGCCGATCAGCATCCAGCCCAGCGCGATCAGCCAGAAACGATGCTGGGCGAACCAGTCGAGCCAGCCGTCGTAGTCCGGATAGTCGAGCTTCGAGATGGCGGGCTCGCGGGAATCGAGCGTGAGGGCCACGCCCTGCTCGGTGATGAAGGCGACATTGTCGCGGTCGAGGTGCAGCTTCTCGTAAGGGGGAGGGACGCCGTCGGCTGGCGCCAGCAAGGACAGGCCCTGCTCCCCGCCCTGGGAAACCAGCTGCGCCAGCCCGATTCCAGGCATGCGGTCCAGATCCAGCAGGGGCTGGTTGTTGCCGTCCAGCACCTGGATCCGGCCGCGATTCAGATACACCCCAGCCTTCTCGGGGGTCACGCCACGGCCGATCAAAACAAACGGCTGCTTCGGTGCGAAGGCTTCGCCTGCCTTCAAGAAGTGAACCCGGTTTTCGCTGATGCCGAGCCCCAGGCTGGAAAATACCGAGGCCGCCATCTGCAGTTCGCGCGGCAGATTGACCTGGCTGTCCGGCGTCAGATAAATGTCCATGCCCTTGGCAAAATAGGCGCGCAGGTCGTTGAAGCTGGCGGGCTTGACCTGGGATTCGCCCAACTCGATCCGCGTTCCCGGCAGAAGCTGCACCGGGAAGGCGGATATGTCGCCGAGGCAGTTGCCTTGTTCGTCGGTGCGCTGCACCGCGATGCGCAGCGTGTTGATTCCCGCACGCTGCGATGCGTTGTCCAGATCAAAACGCAGGGTGTGAGGCTTGCCATCCCGCTCCAGCGGACGCACTTCCTGCAATATGCCATTGAGGAAAACCTGCAGCAGTTGCTGGCCTTCTTCCGGTTGCGGGGCGGCCAC
Organism: Thiobacillus sp.; assembly: GCA_041599035.1. Lineage (GTDB taxonomy): Bacteria > Pseudomonadota > Gammaproteobacteria > Burkholderiales > Thiobacillaceae > Thiobacillus. Next base: position 3,302 of record JBFHXL010000098.1, read on the forward strand.
GATATTGATGATCAGGCGCTGCAAACGCTTGTCGGGCGGGGTGAGCGGGGACGCCAGGTCAACGTTCCAGTCGATGTTGCGGCTGACATACTGGGTTTCACCGAGTCCGGCCGCGATCAGGTCCACCACCTCGCGGTTGTAGGTGGGGGAAACGGCAGGTCCATGACGGTAGCGGTCGCTGCGCAGCAGCCCTGCCCAGGGCACCGGTTGAGACGCGAGCGGCCGTGCCAGCAGAGCATCGCTTACTAGAATCAGCGGCTTGCCAGCGGGGTCGTGCGTGAGCGCGAGTGCGCCGTCCTTGCCCGCGCCTTGCGCCAGTGCATCCGGGTAGCGGCGCGCCAGTTCGGTTTCGCTGCCGACCATCACGTCGGCGGCCTGGGGATAGGCGGCAAAGCTCACCTGGCGTCCCATGCCGCGCAGCCAGACCGCGGTTTGCAGCAGCGCGGCCGTCACCGACGGGCTGTTGCTTTCCGGCATCCCGACCTTGACCTGGGCGGGCAGCGACGTCCACGCTGCCGCGAGGTTGGTTGCGGGGTCGAGCGCGATATGCACTGCGGTTTGCGGCAGGATCTGCACGAAATGCAGGGCCAGGCGACGCTCGTCAAGACAGCGGTTTTCGCCGTTCGACAGCGATGCCTTGACGGTCAGGCGCAGGGCGTCGCGCTGCATCGCTTCCTGATCCAGCGGGATATCGACAAAGCTCGTCTGCTCGCGGTTTTCCAGGCTGAGCAGGCGCGACGGTTTGCCGTTGATGTCGAAGCGCAGGCTGGCTTCGGCGTTGAACAGGGGCGAGGCGCGGAAATAGACCCGCAACGAACCCTGCCGCAGCGTTGCGGCTTGTGGCAGCGGGAAGAAGAAATCCTTGCTGTGCACCCCGTACGCGCCTTCAAAAAAGTGGCCTTGCCGAAGTCCGATATCGGCCAGGGTCAGGTTGAAGCTGTCCGCTTCGGGCGGTGTCGCCAGCGGGGTGGACACCGCTTCGGCTGGCGCCGGTGTGGCCGCCGGTTTCGAAGCGGCGCTTGCCGCGCCGCGGTCGGCGGGCTTCGGGTTCAAGGCCGCCAGGATGTCTGCTTTCTTCCAGCCCTGGCTCGGGGCATGAATCCAGCCGGTCTTGCCATCGGGCAGAGTGACCCGCACATAGTCCGCCTGGTAGGCGATGACCTTGACCGGTTCACCCGCATGCGCAACGGCTGTCACCTTGTTCTGGACGGCGGGTCCGCTGCGCAGGTTGGCCAGGCTGGTGTGCACACGCAGATCGGCCAGACTGGCATTGGCCATGAGCGCCAGAATCAGGCCGGGCAGAAGCTTTCTGAGTCGTTTTTGCGGTTTTTTCATCGTCATTTTCAGGATGCTCAATCGATTGGAACAGGGTGTAACCGGGTAATCCGGCGTAAAGGTTTTGAATGGAAAGACGTTTTTAGCAACAGGATAAGCCATATTAATGCCAGCAAGACGACACCGCCTGCCAGCAGGGTTCCCTCGCCGTCCGGAATCAGCAGGCTCAGGCCGAGGCTGAGCACGACCGCGATGCCCTTGGAGAACCGGAGCCAGACGACGTCGATGAAGGCCTTGGCCTCGTATTTTTCATAGCGGGGCAGCGGCACGTAGAGCGCCTCCCGCGCGGTTTGCTGGATCGAGTAGGCAAAAGCGTTATCGGTCGTGTTAAGCAGGCTTGCCGTCAGCAACACGGGGAACAAAAGGTAAGCCGATTCGCCCAGCAGGATGGCCAGTGGCATGATCAGCAGGGCCAGGGTCACGCCATGGCGACGCAGAACCCAGGTGGTCAGCAGCAGTTGGACCACCAATGCCATGGCATTGGAGAAGGTATATACCGCGCCGAAATAGCGTTTCAGGTGGGCCGCATCGACGTGGTGGCTGACCGCGGTGGTGAACTGATAGTCGATGACGACCGAAGCAATCTCATACAGCAGCAGCACGCTCGCAATCAACAGCAAGGGACGGGAACGCAGCACGGCGTGCGCGCCCTTGAATAATCCACCTCGGCCGCACGCGGTTTCAGTTTCCTCGGAGTCGGCGGCAGCATAGCCGGCCGCGATCTTTCCGGAAATCCGCCAGCCGATTGCCGCCACGCACAGTATCAGGACGAAACTCATCCCCAGCGCGCCGGGCACGCCCACTGCCTGGTCGAGTCCCCCGGCCGCGACGGAGCCCACCAAGCCGCCCAGCACGCCGCCTATCCCAACCTGGCCATAGATACGTCGCGCATCCGCCACGCTTGACGCATCGTGCAGGGTGGCAAAAAACAGCGCCACCATGCTGCTGACGAACATGTCGCCAAAGATATACAGCGCCCAGACGAAGGATTCGCCCGGCGTGTGCGCAAACGGGAGCAAGGCCAGCAGGCCGCAGGCAAACAGCAGCGCGACCGCCAGGCCGAATCCCGCCGCCGTGAAGCGACGGCGCAGCCAGACCAGCAGCAGCGCCATGCCCAGCGCAACCAGGATATTGGTTTCCTTGGCCAGAAGCTCCATCTGCGCGGGCTCCAAGCCGGCAAACCCGCCATGAACCTTGTAATAGCCGATAAAAAGCGCCTTCTTGATCGGCTTCAGGATCCAGTACGCCACGATCAGCAGAAAGAAATACAGGCTCATTGCCGCCGTAAAGCGACGCTGCTCGGCGGGAAGCTTTGCCATTTGGGCGGCGAATAGCGCGGCCAGGGCAAGCAGCAACGGCCAGCGCCACGCCAATACGAAATCGGTAAACTGGGTAAAGACGTTATCCACGTATACGTGTCATTTTTTTATCAAAGTTGTCCGCATGTCGACACGGCCGCAGGTATTTTGGCTGTGTTCGACTTTTAGACCAAGTAAAAGCAGGTTCCATGCCAGATTGGTCGAGTCTGGCCAGTCGCTGAGTCATTCGCACGCTTATTACGCTCCAGCCGGTACGCAGTGGCTCGACCAGACGCCAGCATGGTCGGTCAAACGCTTGAATCAAGGTGGCGGCAAGTGGTTTCGGCGGCAGCCAGCCAGGAGGCTGCCACACGGTTGAAATGAGTAGTTTTCCAACTTTTTACCCTGTTTGTCATGCGGGGTCGGGGTTTCGGCGAAGGTGGCGACATGCCGTCGCACGGGGCGCCGGATCGGGTTGAACCCGCCGCATTGATGTGGGTCCGAATGGTATGGTTGATGCCGGCTGGAAACACTTCCTCTTATTCCCGCATAGAAAACTTCGATTGAATTTACGCGATTGAACGTGGCGGCGCCAGGCCCTTCGGGGTAACATTC